>NZ_JBLKNX010000008.1:0-223760 GCF_051414055.1 Halosimplex halobium | reverse complement strand
GTCGCGATGGGCGAGATCGCCCCCACCGCCGCCAAGCACATCGCCCGCGTCGCCGGCGCCGCCCGCCTCCAGCTCGCGTGGGCCGTCCTCGACCATGACATGACCGTCCGCCAGGTCCGCTCGGTCGCCAGCGACGTCAACGACGGCACCGACCGCGACGCCGCGCCGCCGGAGGCGACGGAGCGCGACGGCCGTCTCGTCGTCGGCCGCCGGCCCCTCGTAGGCCGAGCGGGCGCGCCACCGGACCGCCGCGCCGACGGCGACGGCGACCGCGACCTGGAGGCCGGCGGCGACCGGCGGGGCGAGTGGGGGGCTCACGCGTACGGCGACGACGCCGACCGCCAAAATGTCACCGAACGGTTCGGTGGAAAATTCAACAGGTAGAAACAAATATTTAACATGTATCGGCACGGGATCGTCGGATATGTTCGAGGTGACGCGCGACGACATCGTCGGGGGCTCGCTGTCGCGCGCGCTCGTGGTCCTGGCGGGACCGCTGGTCGCCCAGAACTTCGCGCTGGTCGCCCAGTCGGTCGTCGACCTGTTCTGGGTGGGGCGGCTCGGGGGGACGGCGGTCGCGGCGGTCGGGCTGGCGACGGTCGTCGTCGCGCTGCTGACGGTCCCGCTCCGGGCCTTCTTCACCGGGAGCCAGGTGGTCACCTCCCAGCGCGTCGGCGCCGACGAGACCGAGGCCGCGCGGCGGGTCCCGTTCACGGCGGCGGCGGCCGCCGTCGCCCTCGCCGCGGTGATCGGCGCGGCGCTCGTCGTCGGGGCGGACACGGTCGCGGCGCTGTTCACCGACGACGCGGCGGTCGCGTCGGCGACCGCCAGCTACCTGACGGCCTACGCGCTGGCGCTCGTGACGACCGCGGCGAGCGACACGCTGGAGAGCGGGTTCACCGGCTGGGGGGACACGCGCGCGGCGCTGTACGTCAACCTCGCCGCCATCGTCGTCAACGTCGTCTTCGACCCGCTGTTGATCCTCGGGTGGGGCCCGTTCCCCCGGCTGGAGCTGTTCGGCGCGGCGCTGGCGACCGCCATCGGCTACGGCGCCGGTGCGCTGCTGGCCGTCGCGCTCGCCGCGCGCGGTCGCGAGGGGTTCCGGATGACCCGCGACGCGCTCCGCCCGCACCTGGACACGGCCCGCGACGTCGTCGACGTTGGCCTCCCGGTCGCCGGCCAGTACGGCGGTCGGCAGGTCGCGCGCGTCGGCATGATCGGCGTCGTCTCCGCCGTCGGCGGACCGGCGGCCCTCGCCGCCTACCACATCGGCTCGCAGGTCGCCACCGTCGCGTTCGTCCCCGCGCAGGGCCTCGCACAGGCCGCGACCAGCGTCGTCGGGCAGAACCTCGGCGCCGAACAGCCCTCCCGCGCCCGTCGCGCGACCTGGATCGGCGCCGCCATCGCGGCGCTCGGGCTCTCGGTGTTCGGGGCCGTCCAGTGGCTCGTCCCCGCCCCTATCGCTCACGTGTTCGTGCCCGACCTCTCCGGGCAGGCCCTGGAGTACACGGTCCTGTACCTCCAGGTCCTCACCTACGGCTACTGGGCGCTGGGGGTCATCTACACGGTCGAGGCCGGCTTCAACGGCGCCGGCAACACCGACGTGAGCATGTACTCGACGCTCGCCCAGTACTGGGCGGTGCGGCTCCCGGTCGCCGTCGTCGGCGCCTACGCCCTCGACCTCGGCGTGGCGGCCGTCTTCTGGGGCGTCACGCTGTCGAACGTCGCCGCCGCCCTCTGGCTGGCCGCGTACTTCTACCGGTCGGCCGACCGCGGGATGCTCGACCGCGCCGCCGACGACGCCGCCGCGTCGGACTGAACGGGGACGGTACTGCCTGACCGCGCCCGCGGACTCCGACCGCATCCACCGGGCCCGACCGTCCCCGCCGACCACTTCCACTCCGCCATAGAAACGCATATGCCCACGGGGCACCCGGATTCGTTCGTGTCACGGCACGCCGACGGCGAGACGGAGCTGGCGGTTTCCGAGGTGCTGCCCGACTACGCCGACGCCTTCCCCTTCGAGCGGTTCAACCGGATGCAGTGTGAGGTGTTGCCGGCGCTGCTCGACTCCGAGGACAACGTCGTCGTCAGCGCGCCGACCGCCAGCGGCAAGACCGCCCTCGCCGAGGTCGCCATCTGCGAGGCCCTGGAAGCCGACGGGACCGCCCTCTTTCTCGCCCCCCTGCGCGCGCTCACCAACGAGAAGGAGAGCGAGTGGGAGCGCTTCGAGGACCTGGGCTACTCCGTGTACGTCGTCACCGGCGAGCGCGACCTGAACCCGCGCCGCGCCGAGCGGGCGGACATCCTCGTGATGACCCCCGAGAAGGCCGACTCCGCGACGCGCAAACACGACTCGCCGCGCTATTCGTTCATCACGGACGTGGACTGCTGCGTCATCGACGAGGTCCACCTGCTCGACTCCGAGAAGCGGGGGTCGGTGCTGGAGGTCACCGTCTCGCGGTTGCGCCGGCTCTGCGACCCGCGCGTGGTCGCGCTGTCGGCGACGATGCCGAACGTCGACGACGTGGCCGGGTGGCTGGACGCCCCCGCCGACAACACCTTCGAGTTCGGCGACGACTACCGGCCGGTCCCGCTGCACGCCGACGTGCGGACCTACACCCACGGTGACAACGCCTTCGCCGACAAGTACCGCCGGCTCTACCGCGCCCTGGACATCGCCGAACCGCACATCCGCGACGAGGGGCAGGCGCTGGTGTTCGTCTCCTCGCGACAGGACACCGTCCAGGCCGCCAAGAAGGCCCGCGACGAGATCGTCGAGCGCGACATCCCGATGGGCGCCCGCGGCGACTACGACTTCCACAACGACGCCGCCGACCTGTCCAACGAGACGCTCCGGCAGTCGGTGCTCGACGGCGTCGGCTTCCACCACGCCGGCCTCTCGAAGGAGGACAAGGACCTCGTCGAGCAGTGGTTCAAGGAAGGAAAACTGCAACTGCTGTTCTCCACCTCGACGCTCGCGTGGGGCGTGAACCTCCCCGCCCGCTGTGTCGTCATCCGGGATACCAAGCTCCACGACCCCCTGGAGGGCGAGGTGGACATGAGCCCGCTGGACGTGCTGCAGATGCTCGGGCGGGCCGGCCGACCGGGCTACGACGACAAGGGCTACGCCTGGGTGGTCTGTGACTCCTCGGACGCCGACAAGTACCGGGCGCTACTTCGAGACGGCAAGGAGATCGAATCGCGGCTCGCCGAGGACCTGGATGCCCACCTCAACGCGGAGATCGCGCTGGGGACCGTCGGCGACATCGAGGACGTGATGGACTGGCTAGAGACGACGTTCTACTACGTGCGCGCCCGCAGCGCCCCCGAGGAGTACGCCTCCGAGAGCGCGCTGCGCGAGCGGGTCAGCGACACGCTGCGCTCGCTCGTCGACCGCGGGTTCGTCGAACGGGAGGACATGCGCCTCGAACCCACCGCGCTCGGGCGGCTGGCCTCGAAGTTCTACCTGCGGCTCGACACCGCCCGGGAGTTCGCCGATCTAGCGGAGCGGGCGGACGAAGACGGCCTCGACCAGGACGGGATCCTGCGAGCGGTCGCGACCGCGGCGGAGTTCGACAGCGTCAGCGCCCGCTCGGACGAACGGGACGCCGTCGCGGCGGTGCTGGGCGAGACCGAGGACCTCGACCCGGGCGGCCGGAAGGTGCTGGCCATCCTCGAGTCGCGGATGCGCGGGACGACGCCCGGCGAACTCCAGAGCGATGCGTGGGTCATCACCCAGAACACTCTGCGCCTGCTCGCCGCGCTCAGGGCCTTCCTCGACCGGCTCGCGGGCGCCGGGGCCGCCAACCTCGCCTGCCGCATCGAGGCGCGCATCGAGAACGGCATCAGCGACGACGCGGTCGGGCTCACCGCCATCGACGGCGTCGGCTCCGGCCGCGCGAGCAAGCTCGCCGCCGAGGGGATCACCACGCCCGCCGAGGTCCGCGAGGCCGGCGTCTCCGGCCTCGTCTCCGCGGGCCTCTCGGAGGGCGTCGCCGAGCGCGTCGTCGAGAGCGCCGGCGACCTCCCGAACGTCGTCGTCGAGTGGGGCGAGTTCCCCGACAGCGTCGCCACCGGCGAGAACGACATGCGGGAGGTCACCGTGCGCAACGTCGGCGGCGACGCCCGCGCGGGCCTGCGCGTCACGGTCAACGATGTCGAGATGACGGCGAAGAACCGCTATCTCGGCAAGGCCGACCTCCCCGTCGGGGTCTTCGGCGGGACCGCCGACGAGATGGAGTACGCCGTCGAGGTCGCCTTCCCGGAACTGCCGCTCCACCCCGTCGTCGAGACCCGTACCGTCCGGGTCGAGTGACCGTCCGGCGCGCCCGCCCAGGCGCCGCGCCCTCGACTCGTCGGACTGCGCGGACCACCCACCCGACTCCGCGGGCCGACCGCGCCGACCGCCCGACCACCCCTCGAATTCGACCCGAGACGTGGTGTGCGTCGACACCTGTCGAAAGCATACAGGAACTGTCTTTTCACCACTCAGATTCGGTTTTAAATCTTCTAAGCGATTCTGGTTAGGTCGTAAAACGTTAGGCGGCCAACTGAAAGGTCGGTCCGGGAGGGGTAAAATCGGGTTGATCGGGAGAAATGGCGCGAAATCACCCTAGCGGTCGTCCCTTTATATGGGGTATCCGATGCAAGTGGGAGGTAGGTGACGAACGATGTCAAGCGCCTCCCCCTTCCGTCGGTCCGCCCCCGAGTTCCCCACGACCAGCGGCGTACAGCGTCTCCAGTCGCTCGCGGTCGGTTCGGCCCGGTTCGCCGGCTTCTGGTCGGCGGTCGTCCTCCCGTTCGCGATGCTCGCGATGGTCGTCTCCGGGTCGGTCGCCCAGCAGGCCCCGCTGTTCGTCGGGTTGCTGCTCGCCAACGTCGTCGCCCTCCGCGTCGGCCACGGTCACAAGCAGGAGTGAGCGAGCCCACGGTTCCCCTCCCGACACCGAATCGCTCCCTCCGCCCCCGAGAGACCGACGGTCCGGTCCCCGCGGTCACCTGCCGCCTCCCCACCGGCCACACCCGCCGCCCCTCTCGCACTGCCGCTCGCTCCTGAACTTTAAGTCCGAAAGCCGGGCCACGCCGACCCATGCACGACGAGGTGCGCGTCGTCGCGGGCGACTGCACGGCGACGTTCGACGGGCGAACGGATCGCGAACACCGCGGCGACGTGGTCACGGTGGTCAAGCCGGACAACACGGTACTGGTCCACGACGCCGACGGCTACCAGCCGGTCGCCTGGCTCACGCGAGCGGAGAGCGTCCAGTTCGTCGACGGCGTCCTCGACGCCCGCGAGGGCGACCAGCACCTCCGCGTCGAGGTCCACGACGAGCACGGCGCAGCTCGCCACCCCGTCTCGCCGGCGGGCGTTCCCGTCGGTGACTGCCCGACCTGCGAGGGGCGGCTCGTGCTCGCGGGCGGCTCCGTGCTGTGTCGCGACTGCGATGACGAGTACTCGGTCCCACGGGACGGCGCGGTGCTGGAGGAGACCTGCCCGGTCTGCGGGCTCCCCCTGCTTCGAGTCGAGCGAGGCGACACGTTCGAGGTGTGTATCGACCGCGACTGTCAGTCCATCGACGACCGGGTGGCCGAGCGCTTCGACCGCGAGTGGGACTGTCCGAACTGCGACGGCGACCTGCGGATCCTCCGCCGCGGCGGGCTCATCGCCGGCTGCGAGCGCTACCCGGAGTGTGACACCGGCTTCGGGATCCCCACCGGCGTCGTCGACGGGACCTGTGACTGCGGGCTCCCCGTCTTCGAGACGCCGTCCGGACGGCGCTGTCTGGACACCGACTGCGCGGAGACGTAGCGGCGGACCGGGTCACGCGGATTCGCCGTCGGCGCGGGCCAGCAGGTGCTCCCGGAGATCCGTGGGGGAGTTCGCCACGTAGTCGGCGCGGCTCCGGTCGGTCTCGTCGGCGGCGCCGTGGCGGAAGCCGACGACGTGCATCCCCGCGCGGCTCGCCGACTCGATCCCGTGGACGGAGTCCTCGACGGCAACCGCGTCGGCGGGGTCGACGCCGATCCGGTCGGCGGCGTGTTCGTAGACCGCCGGCTCCGGTTTGCCGGGCCCGTCCAGCGCGTCGGCGCTGACGACCGCGTCGAACGCCAGGTCGAAGCGGTCGAGCACCACGTCGATCCAGTCGTGGGGCGACGAGGAGACCAGCGCGAGCGTGACCCCGCGGTCGCGCAACTCGGCGAGCAACTCGTCGGTGCCGTCGAGCAGGCGCACGTCCTCGCCGTAGACGGTCGTCGCCGTCTCCTCGTACCAGCCGAGAAACGCTCCGCGGTCGATGTCGATCCCGTAGGTCCCGTCGAGGTACTCGTAGATCTCCCGGTAGTTCATGCCCGTGATCTCGTCGAGATCCAGGTCTTCGAGGCCGACCAGCGACAGCAGTTCCTCGCGCTCGTAGGGGTGCCAGTAGTCCTCCGAGTCGACCAGCACGCCGTCCATGTCGAAACAGACCGCGTCCATGCCCCGTGGTCATCCGGCGGTGTGGTGTGTCTTTTGGATACCCCTCCCAACCCGTGATCGCAGGTGCTTTCCGCGCCGGCAGGTTGCTCTCGTACATGCACGCGACGCTCTCGGGGGACGTGGTCAGGGCGGGCGAGCGGGCCCGCGAGCGGTTCTACGACTCCAGCGGCTACGGCCACCCGGTCGACGGGGGCGCGCTCGAACTCGCGCCCGTCGAGGCGGCCCACCTGCTCTACCGCGGCGACCTGGCGGCCGTCGAGGGGCCGGACGGCGCCGCGATGGACTTCCGCGCCTTCCTCAGCTCCGCCGCAGTCTCGGAGATCGCCTTCCTCGTCTACAAGGACCTGCGCGACCGCGGGTTCTACCTCTCGCCCGCACGCGAGGGGTGGAGCGACGCGCCGGCCGCCCGCGACGCGGTCGACGACCCGGCAGTCGACTTCGTGGTCTACCCCCGTGGTTCGGGCCCGTGGGACGACGAGGTGGCCCACCGCGTAGCCGTCGTCAGCGAGCGCGAGGCGGTGCCGGGGACTGACCTCGGGAACCTGGTGCTGGCCGTCGTCGACGAGGAGAGCGCGCTCACCTACCTGGCGACCGAACACCGCGACGTGTCGGGGACCAGCGAGACGGACCTGCCGGCGGGCGTCGAGGGCGACCTCCTCTCGGATCGGCTGTTCCTCTGGGACCCGCCGGCCGCACTCTACGACGAGGGGTTCTACGGCCAGCCGCTCGACGACCAGGCGGGCGACGTGATCCAGCTCTCCCTGCTCGAAGCCGCCTACCTCGCCGGCGAGGGAGTCCTCGACGTGGAGGGCGGGGCGGAGGCGGTGGTCGAGCGCGGTCGCGAGGTCGAGGGCGAACGGTTCGACCGCCGCCTGCGGGTCTACGAGTCGCTGCGCGAGCGCGGGCTCGTCCCGAAGACCGGCTACAAGTTCGGCGCCGACTTCCGGACGTACGCCGACGTGGCGTCCGTCGACGACCTGGGCCACTCCGAGTTGCTCGTCCGGGTGCTGGAACGCGGTCACACCTTCTCTCCCCGCGACCTGGCGCTGGACGTGCGGCTCGCCCACGGCGTCCGCAAGGAGATGGTGTTCGCGCTGGTCGACGGCGAGGACGCCGAGAACGCCGAGGACGCCGGCGACCCGGACGGTGTCGAGTGGCTCTCCGTGACGCGGCTGACCCCGTGACTGCTTTCGGCCGCTGAATTGGGACTTGGACCCGGACCCGGACTCGAACCGTCCCCTGCGGGGCCGGGCTACAGCGCGACGCGGTCGAAGTCGCTCCAGACCTCGAACGACGAGGCGTCGTCGAGTTCGTCGGTGTGGCGTTCGAGCATGTGTTCGGAGACGTTCGTGGCGACGACCCGGTCGGCGTCGAAGCGGCGGGCGCCCGCCCGGAGGTCGTCGGCGTCGCCGTGGAACTCGGCGCCGAGCACCGACCCGTCGAAGAAGAGCAGATCGGCGCCGGTGCAGAAGTCGGGCACCGAGTCGACGCTGTCCACGTCGGGCGCGTAGACGACCGTCGAGTCGCCGGTCGAGACGGCGTAGCCCTGCGTGGGGAAGGTCTTGGTGCCGTGGTCGATGGCGAACGCCCGCACGTCGAACGCGTCGGTGCGGACCGCCTCGTCGGGGTCGAGCGGGACGTACTCGACGTGGTCGAGGATGTGCGGGAAGGTGTCCTCGGTGAACGTCCGGACCGGTCGCGACCCGTAGACGGTGACCTCCTTGCCGAAGGTCGGGTGGTCGAACTCGGCCTCGTTCCGGACGTGGGTGTCCATCGCGGCCTGGTTGAGCTCGTTGATCCCCCAGTAGTTGTCGAAGTGGGCGTGCGTCGCGAAGAAGCCGTCCACGTCGTAGACCTCCATCTCGTGGAGCTGGTCGGCGATGTCGGGGCCGATGTCGAGGACGAGCCGCCGGTCGTCGACCTCGACCAGCACCGCCGGGCGCCGGCGGCGCTCGCTGGCGGCGCAGTACTCGCAGTCACAGAGCGGAGCGGGCACGCCGACCGCGTCCCCGGTTCCCATGAGGGTGACGCGCATGCACCCGTTTGGGCCGACCCGCCGAAACCCGTTTCGTGTATCAGATCCCGAACCGGTCCGGACCCCGACGCCGCCGGGAGCGCCCGGCCCGGCGACGGCGGTCGGTCTCTCCGCGGACACCGACGTTCGGTACCGATCCGCACGGTTCGAGGATTTTATTACGAACCGCAATCGATCGTCGACCGGAATCGGGGGCGTCAGCGACGGCGTCGTCCGCTGGCGCCCGTTCTCGTCGCAGTCGGTTGCGGGCCGCGGTTCTGCGTGCCCGCGGCGGATCCGCAGACAGTCACGCATCGGCGGACGTGTCCCGCACCGGCGCGACAGCCGCGGGTCGCGTCGTCCGCGGTGACGCCGGACCCCGCAGTCCCGGGACGTGACGCCGTTGCAGTTCGGACGTGACGCTGTCCGCAGTTCGAACGCGATGTCGTTCGCAGTTCGAACGTGACACCGTTCGCGGAGGTGACGACAGTGAACGTGCTCCTCGGACTCGCGGTCGCGGTCGCGGTGTTCGTCGGCGTGAACATCGGCGGCTCCTCGACCGGTGCGGCGTTCGGGCCGGCGACCGGCGGGGGCGTCGTCTCGATGCGCCAGGCGTCGACGCTGATGGCGGCCTTCGCGCTCGTCGGCGGGTTCACCGTCGGGACCAACGTCGTCGACACGCTCGGGACGGGCTTCGTCCCGGGGTCGTACTTCACGCCCGCAACGTCGGCGGTCGTGTTGCTGTTCGTCGGCCTGGGCATCCTGCTGGGCAACGTCCTGGGCGTCTCGACGAGCACCAGCATCACGGCCGTCGCGACGGTCGTCGGGATGGGCGCCGCGCTGGGCGGGCTCGACTGGGCGACCGTCGGCACCGTCGTCGTCTGGTGGCTCGTCGCCCCGGTCGTCGCCTTCTGGGTGTGTGCGTTCCTCGGCCGGTACCTCTACGACGACGTGGTGGGCCGCCTCGACAGCCTCGCCGGCGACCGCGACGGGCTGGTGGAACTGCTCGTGACCGGGATCGGCTGTTACATGGCGTTCTCGGCGGGCGCGAGCAACGTCGCCAACGCCGTCGCGCCGCTGGTTGGCTCGGGGGCGGTCGGGATGCTCCCGGGCGTCGCGCTCGGCGGCGCGGCCATCGGCGCCGGCGCGTTCCTGCTGGGCCCGCGGACGATGGAGACGGTCGGCGACGACATCACCGACCTGTCGCTGGAGGCCGCGCTGGTCGTCGAGACCGTCGCCGCCACGGTCATCACCGGCCTGAGCTGGGCGGGCATCCCGGCGAGCCTGGCGATCATGCTGACGACCTGCGTGATCGGCCTCGGGTGGGGCCGGGCCAGCCGCCGGGTCCCGCTGTCGGCGCTGGTCCGCCCGGAGGGCCTCGGCGAGGCCGAGCGCGCGACGTGGGCCAGCGACCAGCTGGACCTGTTCGACCCGCGGACGGTCAAGCGGGTGGTCGCCACCTGGGTCGCCTCCCCGACGGTCGCGGGGCTGGTCTCGTTCGCGACGTTCGAGGCCGCCCAGCGGCTCCACCTCGTCGGGTGAACCGCACTCCCGTCACGACCATGACCGGGTTCCCCTCACGACGCGACGAGCGCACCGAGCGCGAGACACAGTTCTACGTCGAGCTGGCCTACGGCCTGCTGTTCGTCGGCGGGTTCGCGTTCCTCGCGGTCCGCGTCGACCCGCGCGTGGCCGCCTTCGAGGGCGGGCTCGTCGTCGGCTACCTCCTGCGGGTCTACGAGAAGATGGCCATCTACGAGCGCGTCCTCGAATCCGCCGTCTCCGCCGAGGCCGAGAGTCAGGTCGCCGACGCCGTCGACGACCAGGTCGGCGACGCCGTCGCGGACGAACTCGACGACCGCGTCGAAACCGAGGTCGCGGCCGAAGTCGACGACGCCGTCGCCGAAGAGGTCGAAGACGCCGTTGCGGCCGAAGTGGAGGACGCGGTCGAGGCCGAAGTGGAAGAGACCGTCGAGACCGAAGTCGAGGACGCCGTCGCGGCGGAGGTCGACGCCGAACTCGACGACGCGGTGGAAGCCGAAGTCCAGGCGGAACTGGACGACGCCGTGGCCGAGGAAGTCGAAGCCGAACTCGACGATACGGTCGCCGAGGAGGTCGAAGCGGAGCTAGACCGGCGCGACATCGACGGCGACGGCGATGGCGACGCGGTGGACGCCGGCGGGAACGGCGCCGAAGCTACGGCCGACGGCGCGGAGAATGACGGGTAGCTCAGTCGCCGAACGGGCCGCCGCCACCGCCGCCGCCCATGCCGCCCATACCGCCCATGCCGCCGCCACCGCCGCCGCCCTGCATCTGCTTCATCATCCGCTCCATGTCGGCGTCGCCCATGCCCTGGAACTGGTCGAGCATCTGGCGCATCGCGTTGTACTGTTCGAGCAGCTCGCGGATCCGCTCCTCGGGCTTGCCCGAGCCGCGGGCGATACGCTCGATGCGGCTCTTGCCGACGACCCGCGGGTTCTCCAGTTCCTCGTCGGTCATCGAGTCCATGACGACCTCGAAGTCGTGCAGACGCTCCTGGGTCACGTCCATCGCGTCGTCGGGCAACTGGTCCATGAGCCCGCCGCCCATCCCCGGGATCATGTCCATCACCTGGTCGAGCGGCCCCATCTTGTTCATCGTCTCCATCTGCTTGCGCATGTCGTGGAGGGTGAACTTCCCCTCCATCATGTCCTCGGGGTCCCAGTCGTCCTCCTCCTCGCCCGTCTCCTCCATCGCCCGCTCGACGCGCTCGGTCAACTGTTTGAGGTCGCCCATCCCGAGCAGCCGGGAGATGAACCCGGAGGGCTCGAAGCGCTCGATGTCCTGGACGGTCTCGCCGGTCCCGAGGAAGGCGATCGACGAGCCGGTCTCGTTGACGGCCGCCAGCGCGCCCCCACCCTTCGCCGTCCCGTCGAGCTTCGTGATGACGACGCCGTCGATGCCGATCGAGTCCTCGAACTCCTGGGCCTGGTCCTTGGCGGACTGGCCCATCGCCGCGTCGAGGACGAGCAGGTCCCGGTCCGGCTGGACCTCCTCCTCGATGTCCTCGATCTGGTCGATGAGCTCCTCGTTGAGGCCGTCCCGACCCGCCGTGTCGACGATGCGCACGTCGGCGTCCTCGGTCGCTTCGAGCCCCTCGCGGGCGATCTGCACGGGGTCGTCGGCGTCGGGGTCGCCGTAGAAGTCGACCTCGGCGCGCTCGGCCATCTCCTTGGACTGGTCGTAGGCGCCCGGTCGGTCCGTGTCGGTCTGGATGATGGCCGGCCGGAGGCCCTTCTTGGAGAACCACCACGCCATCTTGGCGGAGGTGGTGGTCTTCCCCGACCCGTAGAGGCCGGCGAGCATGATGGTCTGCGATTCGAGGGGCAACTCGGTGGAGTCGCCGACGAGGTCGACGAGTTCGTCGTAGACGACCCGCAGCACCCAGTCGTGGGCGGAGGTGCCGGCGGGCGGCTCCTCCTCCAGCGCGCGGGTCTTGATGGAGTCCGACAGCTCCATCACCAGGTCCACGTCCACGTCGGCCTGCAGCAGCGACCGCTGGATGTCCTTGACGACCTCCTCGACGTCCTCCTCGGAGATGCGGGACTGTCCCCGGAGGTCGTTGAGCGTGCTCCGGAGCGACGTTCCCAGATCGTCGAGTACCATTTGCGAGCGAGTACGCGGCCGGCCCGGTAAAGGCTTCGCCCTCGGCGGCGCCGACGATCCGTCCCCGCCCGGCCGGCCCGGTCGTGACTTCGAACGGACACGTCCGTGGGTTAATGTGTGCTCGATAATAGCATACGATCCAGAACGTACCGATGGCTGTCATCAATCTGGACGGGGTGACCAAGACGTACCGCGGGACGACGGCGGTCGAGGACCTCGACCTCGAAGTGGAGGCGGGCGAGGCCTACGGCTTCCTCGGTCCGAACGGCGCCGGCAAGTCGACGACGATCAACGTCATGCTGGGGTACGCCACGGCGACGGAGGGCAGCGCGACGGTGTTCGGGCTGGACGCTGGGCGCGAGTCGACGGCCGTCCGCGAGCGGACCGGGATCCTCCCGGAGGGATACGCCCTCTACGACCGGCTGACGGGCCGCGAGCACATCGAGCTGGCGAACGACCTCCAGGGCGCCGACGACGACCCCGATGCGGTTCTGGAGCGGGTCGGCCTGGACGCCGAGGACAGGGACCGGCGCGTCGGCGGCTACTCGACTGGGATGACCCAGCGGACCGCCCTCGGGATGGCGCTCGTGGGCGACCCCGACCTGCTGGTGCTCGACGAACCGTCGTCGGGGCTTGACCCCAACGGGATGGTCGACCTGCGGGGAATCGTCCGCGAGGAACTCGACCGCGGGACGACCGTCTTCTTCTCCAGTCACATCCTCGACCAGGTCGAGGGGCTCTGCGACCGGGTGGGCATCCTCCGCGACGGCGAGCTCATCGCCGAGGACTCCCTGGCCGGGCTGCGGGGGTCGCTGGGCGCCGAGTCCCGGGTCGCGGTACACGTCGACGAGGTCAGGCCGGTCGAGTTCGACGACATCGAGGGCGTCACCGGGCGGGCGACCGACGACGGCACCCTCCGGGTACGCTGCCGCGACCCGGCCGCGAAGGCGGCGGTGATCCGCCGGGTCGAGTCGGCGGGCATGACGGCCGAGGACGTGACCGTCCGGGACCCGTCGCTGGAGGACCTGTTCGCCGCCTACACGGACCGGGAATCCGGGAGCGGGACCGCGGTCGCGGAGGGACGGCCGTGAACGCGCTGACGGTCGCTCACAAGGAGGTTCGCGAGGCCCGACGGTCGCGGCTGGTGTGGGCGCTGGTCGGGCTGATCGGGGTCGTCACCCTCCCGCTGGTCGTGCGGGCTTCGGAAGCGCTGTTCGCGAACTCATCGGCGGACCGCATGGCGCTCGTGTTGCTGAACGGCTTCGAGCGGCCGGTGGCCCTGGCGGCGATACTGGTCGGCGCGCTCGCGGTGGCCGCCGAGCGCGAGCGCGGCAGCCTGCGCGTCCTCTCGGGGGTCTCGCTGGCCCGGCGCGACCTGGTCGTCGGGAAGGTCCTCGGCCGGGGCCTCGTCCTGGCGGCGGTCGTCCTGGCCGCGAAGGCGCTGGCCGTCGCGGTGATCGTCGTCCGCCTCGAAGGGGTCACGCCGTCCGCGCTCGGGCTCGCGACCGTGCTGACGCTCCTGTTCGCGCTCGCGTACTTCGGTATCGCCGTCGCAGCCTCGCTGGTCACTGGCACGCGCCTCCGCGCGCTCGCGCTGGCGCTGGGCGTGTACGTCTTCTTCGCGAACTACTGGGAGGGGGTCGTCGTCCGGCCGGCCTTCCGGTTCCTGAACGGCCGCCCTCCAGTTCAGGGAGAGCTTGATTTCGTCATCGCGACCGACCCGGGGGCGATCCAGTACCTCCAGGTGCTCAACCCGAACAACGCCTACACCGGCGCGAACCACTTCCATGGGGCTATCGACTGGCTCTCGCTCGGCGTGCTGGTCGCGTGGGGCGTCGTCCCGGTCGCGGTCGGCTACCTCCGGTTCCGGAACCAGGACCTCGACGCCGGAGCGGGCGGCCGACTCGCGGCACTCCGCCGGCGGCTCGACGAAGTCTCCGTGCCCCGGCCGCAACTCCCGACGCCCTCGCTTCCGGTGTCGGTCCGGGACCGCCCGGCGCTGAGCTACGCGCTGGCGGACCTGGCCGCGATCGGACGGTCCTGGCTGGTCCCGGCACTGGTGGTCGTGCTGGTCGGCGAGTTCGTCCTGGCCGCGCTGCGCGTCCCGGGCTCGAGCGCGGCGGGGGAGGCGTCGCTCTCCGCGCTGGGGACGGCGTACGGGCCGCTGTTCGGCGAACTCGGGACGCCGTATCCGGTCGTCATCGCGACGGTCCTGCTCGGTGCGCTCGCCGTCGTCGACGAGACGGAGACCGGCCGCCTCAAGGTCGTGACCGAGTATCCGGTCACCCGGCGGGACGTGATCGTCGGGAAGCTGGCCGGCCGAGCCGCGCTCTACGTCGCCGCGGTGCTCGCCGGCGCCCTCGCGGCGGTGACCATCCTGTGGGTCCGGCCGACGACGGTCGACCTCGGGCCGCTCGCGCTGGGGGTCGCCGCCATGGTCGGGGTCGGCCTCTCGCTGTTCGGGATCGCGGTCGGCATCTCCGCGTTCGCTGGCGGGCGGATCACCGCCATCGGGGCGTCGTTCGGCGCGATCCTGCTGATCACCAGGCTGTGGCGGACGCTCGTCGGCGTCCCCTACTGGCTGGTCGAGGGGGAGTTCCCGCGGGGCGGCGACCTCGCGTTCGCCCCCGGGTCGCCGGCGGAGTGGTACCACTACCTCCAGTGGGCAAACCCCGCGAACGCCTACGGCTCGCTCGGGCTCGTCTCGGGCCCGCGCCGCCTGTTGCTGGCGGGCGTGCTCGCGTTCTGGTTCGTCGTCCCGGTCGCCGTCGGCTACTGGCGCTTCCGGTCTCGCGACATCGAGTGAGCGCGGCCCCGCCGGAGTGCGAGGTGGCGGACCGGTGACGAGCCGCGACCCGCTTCACTCGCCCTGGCACCCCGGGGACTGGCCTGTCACTGCGACGGACCGGACGGCGCGACCGTCCTCAGAGGTCCGCGGCGTCGAAGCGGAAGTACCCGACCGCGAGCGGGACGACCAGCCAGGCGGCGAGGACGGCGAAGCCGATCTCGGGGACGGCGTAGAAGGCGTCGATTCCCTGGCCGGTGAACGTCTGAGTCGGCAGCGAGTCGGCGACGCCGGGCAGCAGCGCGGTGAGGGCGGCGGTGTAGGCCGTCGACGGCGGCACCTGCATCACGAGGAACGTCCAGTCGGGCATCTGCCGGGGGAGCGCGAAGCCGTTGGCGACGTAGACGGCGGCGATGGGCACCACGTCCCAGAGGAACTCGAAGACGACGAAGAAGCCGATGGCCAGCGTCGTCGCCCGCGAGGTCGAGCCGGTCGTCGCCGAGATGCCGACCACGACCGAGACGTACACCGCCGCAAAGAGGAGGGTCACGGCCAGGAAGACGAGGACGGTCGCCACGTCCAGCGAGCCCAGCATGGCGAAGGCGAACCCGAAGCCGACGGCCAGTCCGACCGCCAGCGCCAGCGAGAGGACCGCCGTCCGGCCCAGTAGCTTGCCGAAGAGTACGTCCCGCCGGCGGTGGGGAAGCGCGAGCAGGAGCTTGACGCTGCCGATCTCCCGCTCGCCGGCGATGGCCTTGTAGCCGATCACGATGGCCGACAGCGAGACGAACAGGCTGACGATCCCCGCCGTGAAGAAGACCAGCCCGCCGAGCGACGGTTCGACCCCGGGGCTGACCAGCGCCGGGAACTCGACGTAGGCGTACGTGAGCGCGACCGAGAGGACGACGAAGACGGCCAGTAGCCCCCACAGCGCCCGCGACTGGACGGCGTCGCGGAAGTCCTTCTTCGCGATGGCGAGCGTGCTCACTGCGGAACCTCCTGTGTCTCGGTCGTGTACTCGGCGAAGAGGTCCTCCAGCGAGGACTCGTCGATCGCAAAGTCGCGGATCTCGACGCCGCGCTCGTCGAGGGCTTTGAGTACCTCGAACTTCGAGCCGTCGCGGGTCAGCGTCACCTCCAGCCGGTCGCCCGCCAGCGCCGCGCTCGTGACGTAGATGCGGTTGCGGATCGCCTCGGCGTCGTCGGCGTCGGCGCCGCCAACGTCGATTTCGAGCGTCGTCACCGTCTCGGTCTGGCCGCGCAACCCGTCGATGGAGTCGACGGCCACGAGCCGCCCGCGGTTGATGATCGCCACGCGGTCGCAGATCGCTTCGACCTGCTCCATGATGTGACTGGAGAAGAAGACCGTCGTCCCGCGGTCGTTCTCGGCCTCGATGATCTCCCGCATCTGCCGGGCGCCGTTGGGATCCAGCCCGGTCGAGGGTTCGTCGAGGATCAGGAGATCCGGGTCGCCCAGCAGCGCCATCGCGAGGACGAGCCGCTGGCGCATCCCCTTCGAGTAGCCGCCGGCCTTCCGGTCGGCCGCCTCGGTGATCGACACCCGTTCCAGGATCTCGTCGATGTCGGCCCCGGCGATGTCCTTCGAGTCGACGACGAACTGGAGGTGCTGGCGCCCGGTGAGGCGGTCGTAGACGTGGTAGGCGTCGGGGAGGACGCCGATCCGTCGGCGGACCGCCAGGCTGTCGGCCTGGGCGTCCAGCCCCAGCACCGTCGCCGACCCCGACGTGGGCCGGACGAAATCCAGCAACACGTCGATGGTCGTCGACTTCCCGGCGCCGTTCGGACCCAGGAAGCCGAAAATCTCGCCCTCCTCGACTTCTAGGTCGAGGTCGTCGACCGCCAGCACGTCGCCGTAGCGCTTGGTCAGCCCGTCGAGGTCGATCGCCGCCATCAGCCGCCGCCCTCCGCGCCCGCCGCGCCGTCCGCGCTCGTTGTCCCGTTCACACCACTACTCCACCACCGGGTACGATAAGTATTATTGAATTATTTACATATAACAAGGCGCTTACTCAAAGATCTTCGAGCGGTAGTGGGGCCCATCGGTACCGTCCTCGGGTGAATTGCCGCCGGTGTCAGGACGGGTCGAGCCGGTCGACCGGCGTGACGCCGAACGACTCGTCCATCGCGAGCGCCAGCGCGTCGCCGTCCAGGTCGATCTCGAAGCGGGCGTCGAGCGGGTCGGTCGAGCGCACGTCGGTCGTCCACGCCCCGGAGACGAACAGTTCGAACAGTTCCCACAGTGGCGTATCGAGCGGGGCGAAGCCGTGCTCGTCCAGCAAGGCGCCCGCCCGCGGGTGGAAGACCGCGGGGACTTCGATGGGGAGGTGGATCGTGAAGTCACAGGTCCGACAGACCGCGGCGAAGGTGTATCGGCCGGCGTCTCCGGGCGTCTCGTGACCCTCGTGGGCGTCCACCCGGCGCTCGACCCGGCCGTAACACTCCGGGCACACGTCGCCGCGGATCAGGAGGTAGGTGCTCCAGATCCGGTAGCCGAAGCTCTCGGCGACCTCGGCCGGCGAGCGCTCGCTCGCCTGACTCCGCGGGAACGAGTCCGACAGCAGCGCGCGGTCGCAGGCGCGACAGCGGACGACGAACCGCTCGTCGTCGAGGCGCGCTTGCAGGTCGCTCTCGCCGCAGCCGACGCAGGCACCCGGGATCGGGACCGGGTCGAACGACGGCGTCGTCTCGTACAGTCCCGACCGGACGGCGCGGACGATCTTGTCGCCGGGGTAGGTGAGGTGGTAGCCCTCGCCGGTCTCGGCGACGAACGGCCCCACCAGCTGCGAGAGGTGATAGGAGAACTGGGACGTGCTCTCGACGGGGACGGCGTCGTACAGCTCCGAGAACGTGAGTTCGAGGCCGTTCGTCCGCGTCGCGGACTCGCGGTCGCCCAGCGCGAGGAGGATCGCCAGGCGGTGCTCGTTGCCCAGCGCGGCCAGCGCGTCGGCCTGTTCGTCGGCCGGGCGGGACGTACGAGTCGCGTCCACTGTGTCGGCATCCGGATCGATTCCGTCGGCGTCGTCCTGCCCCATGGCGTTCTACCGCCGAGGACGCCGTCCGCCCGGTTAAGCGTGCGGGCCGTTCGATACGCTGTGTTTTCCGGGCTATATTGAGGTCCTCGTGCCGGGTCCCCTCGGATACGATCTCCACTGTGAGCGCTGTCGATTCGGGGTTCTACTGCAGAAGCGGCCACAGCGGACAAAAGCTCTGGGCCTTCGGTTGAACGACCAGTCGCACTGGACCCCCACCGACAGTCTTTTCAATATTCCGCGGAAAACAAAATACATGGCTGAATCGGCTGTTTCCAACGACCACCCGCTCGACATGATGCTGGCCGTGTCGGACCTCCTCCAGAGCGAGCGGCTCGCATCACTCTATGCCCGTGTCTTCGAGCATGGCTCCCCGACTGTCGAAGAACTCGCGGACGGAGTCGATATCTCTCAGACGACAGTGTACGAAGACGTACACCACCTCGTGGAAGTCGGCGCTCTGGAACGAGTGACTGAGAAACAGCCACATCGATACCAGATTCGACAGGTAGACGTGAACGTCACGGTGGGCGAAGAATCCGTCCAGATCACACCGACGCTCCTGGTCGCTCTCGGCAATCGTGACTCCAACGAGAACATCGATGTCTATCTCGACCGGCACGGCATCAGTGGCCTCGCGACCGCTGTCGAGTACGCCCGTGCCTACGTGCAGGACCGTATGAACGCCCGAATCATGGCTCGAGAGCAGGACATCACGGTCCTCGAAGCCGAGACGATTCTGCAAGAACTCCAGGAGATAATTCACGAGGTCGAACCGGAACTTCCCTCGACTGTCGATATGGACGAGCTCGACGCCGCCGTCGACGAGACGTAATTCAGCATGCCGTCCCCACTATTTCCAGCTACCGAGAGACATGTGGTCGATACGAATCTGTTCGTCCGATTCGAACGCTACGACACCGTCGATCTTCTGAGACGGGCCGTTGCTGAATACGATATCACCCTTCACATCCCGCCGCGAGTGTACGAGGAGTTGACACCGGACTTCCATCCCTACGATGTTCCACCCGTCAAGCGAGCTATCGAGGACGGATGGGTCGAAGTTACAGACGAAGTCGACTACTCGAACCCTGTCGTTTCGGCGACGATGGATATGGTTCGCAAATACATCGCCACCGCTGACGAACGACCCGAGCACGAAATCGAACAAGCGGACGCAGCACTGGGCGGTGTTACGGCGACGCTTCTCGAACACGGGACGGCGGAGTCGGTGGCGATATATACGAACGATATTCCGGCGTTTCGCGGACTCGAGCGTGCACTCTCCGAACACGGATACGAGAGTCACGTCCAGCTCGTGAAAGCATTCGAGTTCGCCCAGACTATCGAAGATCGCTACCAATTCTCCGAATGACCACGTACGGTCGCTGCACGGGACGTAAAGTTGCTGGGTTTTGACTCTCCGTCGTGAGGAAGAGTACTATCCTTTGCCGGTCTCGGCGACACCGTGGTTCGTTATCCAACGCCGCGCCGAGGCGGAGTCCTGATCTACGGATTGGCTATCTGTAGAGCGATATTCTGAGTCGAAATCACGGGGACGACACTCATATCGTTAGATGCGATACCGATACCTAGCGATGATGAAGTACGTCGACGAGACGGCCGCGAAAATCATGTTGGCGGCTCGGCCGGGCGACTCGATCCGTCGGGTCGCCCAGAAGATCGACGGCTCCTACTCGTGGGTCTACGACTGGATCGAACGGCTGGAGGAAGCGGGGTTCGTCCGACGTGACGACGGGGTATACGTCGACGACTACACCGTTCGAGACCGCTACCGCGAGCTGATCGCGGCTATCTCTCGGTCGGTAGCCTCGATCGACGAGGCCTACGTGATTCCACACTTCGCCGGAATGCCGTTCGCGTATACGAAGATCGACAGTGTCTACGTCTGGACACACGGGGGCTATCAGATTGCCCGCGGCCACGACGACTACCCGATCTTCATCCAGGTCGCTACTCAGGATGTCGACCGGTGGACGGCGTTTTTCGACGAATTCGGGCTGCCCTGTACGATCGAAGACCGGCCTGACCCAACCGACCATGACGGGACCGTTTCGTATGTCTTGTTCCCCACCTCGGGCGGTATCACTCGTGAGTGGCTCGACGGCAACCCGGTCATTCCGTTAGATGAGACGATCGAGCACATGATGGAGTATCGGGTAAATTACGAACCGGCACTGGAGATGATCGCCGACGAGTACGACCGCGATATTGATGCATCTCACGACGATCCACGTCTCAAATCAGGAGTCTCGGCGTGCGTGTCCGTCGTTTGAGCGACCTGAGCGGAGTCGGTAGCGTGCTCGTTCTCCGCGCGGGCCGTCGTGAGAGAACAGTCGCCGTTCGATAATCCGACCCTATCGCTCCGCTCGCGGCCGTCCCACCCTGGGGGGCTACACTCATAGCGTGGGGGGTCGCCCAGGGGTAACAGGCATTGAAGGGATACTTACCCCCGAACGGATCCTACCCGTATCTGAAGCGCTCACGGGGCGACCACCCGTGACTGTCCCCTCGATCACAATGACCGACACGACACACCACGACGCGACGCACGACCACGACGAACAGGGCCCCCAGCGGTACATCACGACCCAGTACGGCCACGGCGACGACGAGATCACGCTCGTCCACGACACCGAGAACGACCAGGCCTGGCTCCAGTCCGACGCCGCGGTCGCCGTCGAGCGGTAACCCGCCGCTACGGCCACCCCGGCACCCCTCCACGATTTTCGTCGCCTTCGGGGCGATTTTCTCGGCTTTCTCCCAGCAGCGACAGTTTGGAGGCGATCCGGCACGTCGAACTACGGCCGCGGGCGCGACGACAGCCGATAGCGACGGCGAAGTGACTCGGTGGGTGTGCACTGTTCAGCGCCCCGGCGTTGCGGGCCGGTGCGTGGCGCCGCGTCACACGCCGGCCCGGGAGTCGTAACGTATTTCAATTCAAACCTGCTACCCAAAACTGCCTCCGAAGCGTGTCCGGGTTAGGGTAGTGGTTATCCTTCAGCCTTGTGGAGGCTGAGACGTGGGTTCGATTCTCACACCCGGACTGATATTTTATCACCCCTAGAATATAGGCCGCTCTGGTACTAAGGCGAGCAAACCTCCCGATCTGTGGTCAGAAACATAACGGATATTACCATACCAGCTGGTGGCGCTCGCACTCTCATTGCTCACGAGAATTGGCTGGAGGAAGTTGCTCAGGACTGGTTCCGATCTCTGCACAGAGTGTTTCAGTAGCGATCGTTCCGAACTCCGCCTTCCGATGGCAGCTTGGGCAGAGTGAGATCACATTGTTGAGCGAGTGTGCATCGGAGAGTGAGTACCCGTCGGTATCGAGAAACCACCGTACTGGCACGATATGATGAACGTCTGGATTCCGGTCAAGTTTTTCAGCAGATATTCCGCAACTTTGGCATGTATGAGTATCGCGCTCTAGAGCTTCACGTCGGACTTTGTTCCATCCGGGGCCGTACTCTATGTTTCCACCCCCTTTCCAGTTCGGGTGATCTTCACCGGTGAAGTTCTCTGCCAGCCACTCTTGCCGACACGTTTCGCTGCAGACAGCGATCTCTGCCATCTCACTGGGCCATCGTTTGACTGAATCTCCGCACACTGCACAGGCGACTTGTTGTTTGCCCCCGCTCCAGTTTGGATTTGCATCTCCAGCCAGACTGGGTGTTTCCTGCCATGTCTCCGCTTCGACGCACGATCCGCAGTACTTCCCCTCCTTCTCTGACGGATAGAACTCGAATATATCGCCGCATATCTGGCAGGTCGTCGTTTGCCGTCCGCCACTGTAGTTTGGATTGTCTTCCCCTTCATACGAGACACCCTGGCTTCGGCAGGATTCTGAGCAGTACCGCTTTTCGTATTCTGAATAGAAATCCGCGCCACAGGTCTTACAGGACCGGTTTGGAAGCTTTTCCCCGTGAGATCGTGAATGATGAACCGCAACGCCCCGTTGGGAAGCGAGCACGCGTCCACACGTTGGGCATGTGTGTTCAGACATCAGCATCACCTGAGGAAAGCGCAGAGCCTAGGGTACTGTACCCCGAGCATTCCGCCGTCAGTTGTAACTCGATACGCCATTCGAGACAGACTAGACAGTAGTTCATTTGTTGGAACAGCGGACTACTTGAACGAGCCCGCACCCCTGCGGGGGCACGACAAACCGAACCGCGGCTGCACGTCGGTAGATTAGCACAGTGCATTCGGGCAGCGCTGAGGCGTTCTCGTATTTAAATCTCAGACTACATTGATAGGGCCGTCAAGCGAGTTGTCCTACAGCGTCGCGATCTCCGCGGCGAGTGTTCGGAGTTCGTCGTCGTGGGACAGCTCGGAGCACCACCGTTCCGGGAGCCCAGCCACACCGAAGCGCGCACCGGCGACCGCGCCAGCTACGGCACCCACGGTGTCCGTGTCGTTGCCCATGTTGACTGCCGCGACGATCGCGTCCTCGGCGCTGTCGGCAGTCAGCCCGTGATAGAGCCCAGTCTGGAGCGTGTGGACGACGTAGCCGCTCGACTGGAGGGCGGATGGATCGATACCGTCCGGGATGGCTTCGAGCGCGGTGACGAGTTCGTCGGGAGCTTCGCTCCCGAGGGCATCGAGTGCGACTTCGAGCGGTCGAGACTCCCCAGTGAGCAGTCCTGCGAGCGCCCGGTTGAAGATCGCACAGCCGGCCGTGCATCGCGGGTCGGCGTGGGTGATCGCCGACGACTGGCGACTCACCTCGGCGAGTCGGTCGGGTTGATCGGCGAAGGCGATGGCATACGGCGCACACCGCATCACGCTGCCGTTGCCGGCGTTCTGGCCTTCGGGGCGCGACTCCCAGACGGCCTGACCGGCCTCGTCCCAGCTAGCGCCGTCGCGGATCTGCCGGAGCGCATCCATCGTCATGAGCCCGATGTCGAAGGGGTCGCTCTCGTACCACTCGACGAACCGGGCGGCGATGTCCTCGGGGACGAACTCACCGTGTTCGGCGAGACTGCGAGCGATACAGAGGGCCATCTCCGTGTCGTCGGTGATCCGGCCAGCCGGCTGGCCGTGCGTGCCGTCGGCCAGCATCTCGGTGACGCGGCCGTGAGTCCGTTCTATTTGGGCGGCCGACTGGAACTCGACCGGCCGCCCGAGGGCGTCGCCACAGGCGAGTCCCAGGAAGAAGCCCGTCGCCCTGTCTCTCTCGACCATACGCAGTCGATCACGGCGCACCGACGTGGGTCTTGCCGTCCTCGTTCAGTACGTACCGGGTAGCCAGAACTTACAAACGCGTTCGTGCGGTGTATGTGCTGTGTCACTCGCGACTGCGAAGTCGATCGACGACCTCGCCGCGGAGGTCGCCGACGCCGACGTGACGATTTCCGCCGACGCTCCGCTGACGCTGGCGCTGGACCGTCGGGCGACCGAACCCCGGATCGGTCGGATGGCCGCCACGCCCCGCAGCCAGGCGACCGGCGAGTTCGCACCCGACGACCGGCGCGACCTGTTCGCCGAGTTCGTCAGCGGAACCGATCTGTCGTGGAAGACGGCGACGCGCGCACTGGAGTTGACCCTCGACTGCTGGGACCGGACGGGCGAACGGGACGGGATCTGCAACTACCCTGGCTTCGATACGCCCCCGATCCGGGCTGCCGTGGACCTGCTCGAATCGACGCCGAACAGCCACCGCACGCTCGCCGAGACGACGCTCGACCCGGGCCGGGAGATCGCCGTCATCGACGAGGGGTCGCTGAGCGCGCTCGACCGACGACTCCTCCCCGACGACGACGCGGCCTACCGCTCGGTCGATCCCTTCGCGGCGGGAACGACGCCGCTCCCCCCGACTCACCTCTATCCGTCCGCGACCGCGGTCGTCGAGGCGGTCTGTGAACACATCGACCCGGCGACCGCCGACCACGTCGGGGTCGTCCTCGACGAGGGGACGATCTACAGCTCCTTGCTGGAGGCGAAGCTCGAAGCCGCGAACGTCCCCTACCAGGGCGGTCCGGTCTTCGTCGATGACGACGAGGTCCGCCTCTTCCTCCGGCTGCTCCAGACGAGTTTCGCCGGCGACGGCCTGACCGTGGGTGAGGTCCGCCCGCTTCTCGTCGCGGCCGGGCTCGACGTGTCGCGTGAGTACGACGACCGTCGAGTGGCGACTGTCGACCGCGGCGACGACGAGGTATGGAGCCGGATCGAGCGCTTCCGGCGTGCCGTACAGGAGGGGACGTTCGCCGACGCACTCGATGCGTTCGAGGACCTGGTCGGGACGCGACGCGACCAGTTGCGGACGGAACTCCGGTCGCTCGGCCGGCTGGACGCCAGCGTGACCGAGCCGGCCGTGAACGAACTCGTCTACTATCTCCAGTCGTTCGAGGTACCCGTCGACCGGGAGAGCGAGGGCGTGTTGCTGGTCGACGCCGGTGCGACCGCGACAGTCGACCGCGAGATCGTCTTCTATCTCGGCCTCGGCGAGGGATGGGCCCGCACGCCGCCCGAGTACCCCTGGGTCGACGCCGAAGCCTTCGTCGACCGCGACTTCCGGCGCTTCCAGCGACTCCTGCAGAACGGCGACCAGCGATTCGTGCTCGCCCAGGCGACGATGGCCGGCGACGAAGTCACGCCCTGTCCCTATCTCCGGGAACTGTTCGACGACCGGACCGTCGACGGGTTCGACGACCTCCCGGACGTGACCGACCACACGGGCCAGGCGCGCGACGACAGCCGGGACCGGCGCTGTTTCGAGGCGCCCACCGACGCGGCCGAACCCGAGCCCGACCCGGTCGAGACCGTGAGCCAGTCGACGCTGAAACAGCTCGTCAACGCGCCGCGGGAGTACTACTTCGACGAGCTGCTAGCGTCGCCGACCAACCTGGCGATGGAGCGCGGGCAGGCCCTCCACGACGCCGCCGAAGTCTACGTCAACGCCCCCGCAGTCGTCCGCGAGGAGCGCGAGCGCGTCCTCGACGCGATGTGCGACCGGCTGGCCCCCTTCGTCACCGAGCCGCGCCTGCGGACGCTCAGGACGCGCCTGGACGTGGGACTGGACGTACTCGTCGCGTACCTGGACGGCTGCCCGTCGCCGCCCGCCGACGGCGCGTTCACCACCTACGACGACCCTGCTCACGACAACGACCTCGCAGAGACTCTCGACGTAGCGCTGGACGCGCACCACTGCGAGCGGTGGTTCACCGCGACGGATCTCGGCCTCCACGGGGTCGTCGACTTCCTGCAGGACGAGGGGACGCTCGTCGATTACAAGTCCGGGAGCGTTCGCGACGCGAGCACCGTCCAGCGGAAGGCGGCACTGGACCCCGTCCACGACCGGCCCGACTTCCAGGCGAAGGCGTATCTCGCACAGCACCGCCGGGAGCGACCGGGAAAGCGCCTGGAGTTGCGCTTCGTCCACGTGCTCGGGGCCGTCGACGAGATGGTGAAAGGCGCCGACCCCGACCTGGACGAGCTGGTGACGACCATCACCTACGTCCCCAGTACGTTCGCCGAGTTCGTCGCCAGCCGTGCGATGTTCGACCAGGTGACCGACTACGCCGACTCGAACGACCGCTGCAAGGTCCTCGATACGCTCGGCTACGAGCAGTACCGGACGTTCTTCGAGGCCCACGAGCTCCCGCGGGAGGGCGACGACCCCGAGCGCCGGGCGGCGATCAGAGAGTCCTTCGCGGCGCTCGCCGAATCGGAGGTCGGCTCCTACAAGTACGTCGCCAACGGCGTCGACAAGATCTTCGACGACCTGACCGAGCCGACGGGCTACTTCCTCGAGGACGACCTGGACGCCTTCGAGTCGTTCGTCGACGAACGGATCGCGGAACTCGAAGGGTATCACGACGACCGCTTCCCCGTCGCGTTCGACGACGACGGGCCGAACTGGGACCGGGTGGACCACCGCGACCTCATCCTGACGGGGGGGACGACCGATGCCTGAGCCCAACCCCCGCCAGCGCGACCTGATCGAGAGTCTCGACGGGCCACACCTCGTCGACGCTGGCGCCGGCACGGGCAAGACGTTCGCCGTCACCCGCCGCTACGCGAACATCCTCGACTCGACCGCCGCCGACCCCGACGACATCCTGCTGGTCACCTTCACGCGCAACGCCGCCGCGGAGATGCGAGACCGGATCGTCGCCCGGACCGACTACGACCTGACGCAACTGCAGGACGCCCCCATCAGCACGTTCCACGCCTACGCCTACCAGATTCTGCGCCGGTACGGCCACGAGGCGCCGACGCATCTCGGGCTCGACGAGCGGATCCCCCAGTCGCTGGATCTCGTCGAAGACGAGGTCCAGGAGCGGACGCGATTCCGGACCTTCGTCTCGCAGTTCGAGGACCGCCACCCCGAACACGAAGACGTGTTCGCGGCGCTGTCTGACCCGGCGTCGCTGCGGTCGCTGATCGCGGAGCTGGCCGCGAAAGGGGTGATCCCGACGACCGACGGCTGGTTCCGCGGGTCGGGGGCCCTGCTCGACGGCGACCGTGAGGCGTTCCTGGATGCGTTCCACGAGGCCAACGAACCCGTCGAAGGGGCGAACGGCTACAACCAGTCGGACGCCCGGAAGGGGATCGCCGGCCGCCTCGACTCGGAGATGGGGCCCTACGGGCCGGATGCGCCGGCCTACGACGACATCGTCGACTACCCGCAGGTGGACGAACAGTGGGTTGCAGCGGCGTTCGACGAGGACCGCTCGGCACTCCGGTCGTTCGTCCACGACCTGTACGTCGAGTATCTGGCGTTCGCACTCGGGCGCAACTACCTCACCCAGAGCCTGTTGCTCGTGCTCACCTTCGTCCTGCTCTGCGAGGACGACCGGGCCCGGGCGGAGGTCCGCCACGAGTACATGATGATCGACGAGTTCCAGGACACCAACGAACTGCAGTTCAAGCTGGCGTTGCTGCTGTCAGGGACCGACAACATCTGCGTCGTCGGCGACTGGAAACAGAGCATCTACGGGTTCCAGTACACGACCGTCGAGAACATCCAGCACTTCGGCGAGCGGCTCGACCGCTACCGGGCGGCGCTGAATCGCGACCGCGAGCGGGTTCCCTACGAGGTCGGCGACATCGAGCGGATCGCGCTCACAGAGAACTACCGCTCGACATCGTCGATCCTCGAGTTCGCCGAAGACAGTCTCACGATCCCCGCGACCAACGGCGAGGACCTCGACGTCGAGGCGATCGAAGCCGAGATGACGGACCTCGACGCGACCAACCACGTCGACAACTCCCGGATCGAGCTGGTCACGCACGAACGGGAGCTGGAACTGGTCCTCGACCGGGTGCAACACGTCGTCGACAACCCCGACTACGCCGTCGAGAAACACGACGAGCCGACGGTCGAGGATGAAGCATCGGACGAGGCCAAAGCCGAAGCCGAACGGGCACGCCTGGACACGCCCGACTACGGCGACATCGCGGTGTTCACGCGCAAGCGAGCGTTCGCGCGCGACCTGATCGAGGCCGCCGAGGACCACGACGTGCCGGTCGGCTACGAGGGCGGGATCGAACTGTTCGACACCGACCAGGCGAAGCTCCTGCTGGCCTGGCTGCGGATCGTCGAGGCCGACGACGACCGCGGCTGGGCGGTCGTCCTCGAAGAAGCTGGCTACACGCTCGCCCACGCCGAGGAGCTGCTCGACAGCGAGGCCTACCCCGAGGCGATGGTCACCTTCCGGGAGGAGCTCCGCGCGACCGAGACGCTCGGTGGGCTGGTGCGGCGCGTGTTCGACCGCTACGGCTTCGACGGCCCCTACGCCGACGGTCTCGTCGAGGAGCTGACGAACCTGCACGGGTCGACCGTCTACACGCGCGGCGAAGCCATCGAGTTCCTCGAGGCGAACCTCGACGCCGGTGCGACGCCGGAGATCGACGCCAACCCCGGCGAGGACGCGGTGACGCTCCAGACGATCCACAGCGCGAAGGGGCTGGAATACCCGATCGTCGTCCTCGCGAACCTCAACGAACGGGCGTTCCCTCACTACGGGCGCCCCGACGCCAGCCGGATCCGGTTCGACGATACCATCGGGCTGCGACAGACCCAGGTACTCGATACGTCTCCGGACCGCCCCCACGTCTTCGACAGCTGGCAGTACGACGTGCTCTCGGGTGCGCTTCCGTCCAGCTACGACGAGGAACGGCGGCTGCTCTACGTCGCGATGACCCGCGCGAAGCGCCACCTCCTGTGTACCGCCGGCGACGAACCGAGCAACTTCTTCACCGAACTGGACCGGGAGCCGACGACGGTCGACCCCGAGGTGACGCCGGTCGAACGGGATCCGCCGACGGAGACTGGGCTATCTGTTTCACCGCCGAACAGGGAGGGGCCGGTGCAGGCGGGCGTCCACGACATCATGGACGACAGCGTCTACGACGAGGTGACCGAGGGCGAAGGCACCGAGTTCGGGACTGCCGTCCACGACTTCGCCGAGGCGTACGCGCTGGGCGAGGACGTGGATCCGTCCGGCCCCGGTGCGGACGAGCAGGCGGAGATCGCGGCGTTCGTCGATGGGCTCTCGGGGACGGTGTCGCCCGAACAGACCGTCATCTGTCCGCTCGATGGCGACCCTCGGATCGTCCTGTCCGGGATCGTCGACCTGCTGCACGTGACGCCCGAGCGGGTCGACATCGTCGACTACAAGACCGACCGCCAGCGGGTCGCCCACGCGGAGTACCGAACACAGTTGAGTGTCTATCACCACGTGCTCTCGGCGGAATATCCTCACCGGGAGATCCGACCGATCATCTACTACACCGCCGACGACGAACGGGTCAAGATCGAGCCGCTGTCGGAGGCAGAACTCCGGGAATGTGCTGAACGGGCGTTGCTTCGATGACTGGTCGAAGATATTTTGGATCGAGCGGAGCGGGCGGAACTCGCCAATAGGGCCGGACCGAGCGAAGCGGAATTCGCCGAGTATCTGGAGACAGAAATCGTCGAGCGAGATCTCGGTGACCTCAAAGTACAAGCGACCGGTCGATCCAGACCAGTAAACTCAGGAGAGGTTCCCACCCCACTGGTTCCGCTGTTAGTGATGGGAAGCAGCGCCATTTCCGAGGATTTTAATGGAACTAGTAACAGTCCCTATCGAATCTTCAGGGCCCAGGCGAAACACATCGATAGAGGTGTGTGTTCCTCTGGAACAGTCTGCCAGAACACATCGATAGAGGGGTGTCTGTTTGTCAGACATCTCACTAGCTAACTCATCCCCTCTCTCCCACGGAAGTGCTGCTATTTTACCAAGGGTAACAGCGGAACCAGTGGGGTGGGTGTGTCGCTTGGGTCGTCGGGAATCACGTAGTCGCATACAACGCTACCAGTGACGGTCAAGAGTGAGACGTGGTCGCGGTGGAACGTCGCGGCGCGTTTGTCGTAGAACTGCTTGGTTTGGCTGTCCGTTTCCCTGAATTCAGCATCACCCTTTCAGCACATGCGTACATAAGTACGTCAATACGTTAATTACATCAGCACGCTAATTTCAGGCCATGCCGCTGAGCATCGACGACTTCGAATCTGGAGATTTACCATCGGGACCGAGCGTTCCCGAGCAGGTGATACGATACCTGCTTTCCAATAACGAGCAGGCATTCACCCGTGCCGAGATAGCGAGTGCAATAGAGGAAGCTCCAAATACAGTTGGGACTGCTCTCTCACAGCTCAAGGATCGAGAGCTCGTCCGTCACAAGGGAGAGTACTGGGCGATCACAGATGACATAGAGCGCGTCACCGGAGCCTACGATCTCCACAGTGCAAGCGAACAGCTAGACGCTGAAGATGGGGGCATCAACACCGAAGAATGGGACAACACTGCTCCTGATACGGTCCACCCCAGCGAACGCGATGGAAAGAGTGAGTGATGCACCCCGAACGTGGTGATGTCGTCCGGAGTGCAGACCCATTCAAGATCGGCTCAGACAAGCAACGGCCGTGGTTGATCATCAGCAACGCCGATCATCCGTTTGATGGCGAGCAATATGTGGCGATAGCGATCTCGACGAAAGAATACAGTGACTCAATCGCTCTCGATCCCGAGATATGGGAAGTCGGTGGGGTCCCTGTGGAATCGTTCGTTTCTCCGTGGGCGATCCATTCACCACGAACAGAGGATCTTGTCGCTTGGCAAGGTCGTGTCACGGATTCGTTCGTCGACCACGTGGTCGATCAGCTTGAATCGTATCTGCACTGATCAAATATCGTTAAGAAAGGTGCTACCTACTATCTGCGATATCAGACTTATTTTAACTCACAGTGTCCCCTAATCAATCTCTCGTGAAATGTGGGGGTCCCCTCAGTTGAGTTTATTTCTGAGTGCAGACTCTCGTGTATCGGTAGACAACTGAGTATCTACTCTGAAGACACGGCCCTCCACTGGAACGTGGTCGTATTTTCCTGAGATTCCCTTGGCCACACAGTTCATCTCGCTACTCCCATCCATAGGTCGATTCGTACTCAGCGTGTACATCCAGGATGCGCCGAACGCTCTCAGCGTGATTCTTCCTGCGCAGCTCTTCGTATGTTTGCACTTCTTCTCTGACTCTCTCGCGTGTCACGTCGACATCGGCCATCAGGATCTCTACCCAAACACGAGTCTCCTTGACTGTGAGTGAATGCCCGGTTGCGATGATGCAATCGTATGCGGCTCGGATATCGTCGGCATTGTTGAACACCCGTTGCAGTTCAGCAATAGCAGAATACGAGAGCGCGTTTTCCTCATATTCTCGGTCGGGAAACATCTCGTAAACACCCTCTGAGCGCTCGATTTGCAACGCGCTTGCCCCCTCTACGTCAATTTTCTCGGCGAGTTCCTCGGAGGAGAACCCGGATGTGGCCCGTGCCCTGCGGAAGAGTCGTCCCCACTCCCACTTCTGCGGGATGCCCGTATACCCATCTTTGACCTCCTGAACCTGCTGAGATAGCTCCTCGAATGAGATCGCTGCCGTGTCGTCGAACAAAGGATCTGGAGCTTCTGTCCCCGAGACCGGCCGAGTCTCTAGCGTTCGGTGATGAGTACAGCGCACTTGCTGCGGTCCGACATCCGTAACACTACAGTTGACGACGAGTGCTTCGTCTGGAGCCCCCTCGATACGCACACAGCGCCCATCGACGAGACTCGTTTCACCGCTTCGCAATCCTCCGAAGGTCAATCGATCACCGCTGTCGATGGAATCAAAGCCGAACAACTTTCGATGCACCTGGATGAAGCGCGCCGCTGGACCAAGGTCCGCAGTACTGGGAGTGGTCAGCGACTGATCGCGAAACTGGTGGAAGTATTCATAGCCATCGGCGGATTCGTCGGGTGCGACGATGATCTGGTGGTCGTCTCTGAGACTCAACCAGCCTGAATCGAACCCCCAGTGACAGCGCCGGCATAGGAGCAGCCCATTCGTCTCCCTATCCGGGCCACCGTGCTGGGCTGGATGGATATGTGCGGCTTCGGTCTCCGGGTGCCCGAACGGGGACTCCCGTCGTTGGCCACATATCGCACACTGGTTCGAGTAGAGGTTCCGAAGGTTCTGCTTCGTATTGGAGGAGAACTCGTCTGTGACCGTACTCACTGTCCAGTCGCCAGCCATACGCTACCCCGAGAACCCGACGATGGAAATATTGCTCGAGGAGGCTCCCGAGCGAACTGCCAGTCAACCGTTGTAATCCATTGTGACCAACCGATCCCCAATCTTCATCCACCAATCTCTACATGCACAGAGCATGCCGCCTGAGGATGGGGAGAACTCTCGAACCAGCGAACCCCCTTCAGATCCGATCTTCACTGCCTACCCAGTCGAACACAACGAAGACGACCGATACCCAACAGCAGTCCGCTTCCTCGGAGGCGCCAGTGATCGCTTCGCGAATCTCGTCGCGATGTGCCAGTATATCGCGACCGAAGCGCCCACGAAAACCGACCTCAGGTCTTGGTTCGAAACAGAACTCGACGCCCGCGAATCCACCTTCGACAAGCAAGTTCCCTTTATCGAAGATCTCGGTCTCATCTCACTCCCGGAAGCGACCGGCACTGTCTACCTCACCGAGGCTGGTGACCGATTCCTCGCTGCGCTCGACGAGCCGGGCGATCGGGAATACGAGATCCTCTTCGATGCACTCCGGACGACAGTCATTGGCTTCGACTATCTTCTCGCACGGGTCGCGGCTGGCCCCATTCCACTCGACCAGCGTGATACCATCCTCGCCGAGGCATACGTTGACTACCAACCCGACGATGCTGTCGCGATCAAACACTACACCTGGCTTCTGGCGATCGGCTACATCGAGAAACGAGACGGCGCATACGAACTCACCGACCGCGGCCGGCGCGCACTCGCGAGAGTCCAGCCGACCCAACCCGCGGGCAAGACCGAACCAGCTTCATCCGAAGGTCTCTATCTCGTTCCGGTCAATACTGACTGGATAGCTCGCTTTCGACAGTCCGTCGCGCAACCACATGACCTCTCCCAGTACGAAACCCTCCCGCCGGAACTGGCCGGCTACGACCAAGTTCGGATCTGGGGGACAACCGAAACTGACGCGACGAAGAAACAGGCTGCGATCGACCAACTCACCGGTGGCGATGTCCTCCTGTTCTATCACGACGGCGCCTTCATCGCTGGCGGTCGCGTCGACCGAGCGTTCGAGAATGCCGAGGCGGGTGCCCTGCTGTGGGGCGAACCTCGGAGTCGCCACTGCTACACCATCGAAGCATACACGACGGCAGTCCCCACAGTCGAACAGGTCTGGGAGTGGCTCGGATACGACGGTCGTCCGGTCGTACAGGGGTTCACCCGTGTCGCCGCTGACCGCGTGCAAACGCTTCGTGAGGAACAGGGACCCCTGCCGACTGTCCTCCTGGGCGGTGGCCCAACAGAGCAGTCTCCGATCGGGGATGAACCACCCACACCCAAAGCCATCGATACGTCTACCCTGACCGACGAGGCTCAAGCGTTCACCGAACAGCGCCGCCGGGTGCGCGACACAGCCTTCCGTCGACGCGTCCGTGCAGCCTATGGAAACCGCTGTGCGGTCTGTGGACGCCATCGAACCACTCCCGATGGTACTCCGGAAGTCGAAGCTGCCCACATCTATCCAAAAGGCGCTGGGGGCCGAGATATCGTACGGAATGGGGTTGCCCTGTGCAAGCTCCACCACTGGGCGTTCGACTCGGGATGGCTCTCGGTGTCCGATGACTACGAGATACTCGTCAACGACGCACCAGACCAGCCCGGCTACGCGGAGTTCAGTGAGCTCGAAGGGACGGAGATCCACCTTCCCGACGATGAATCTCACTGCCCAGGGGTCGAATTCCTGCGGGGGCACCGCCGCTTGCACGGCTTCGACGACGAGTGAGTCGGACGATTCGAACTTTGGCTCTGGAGCACTCTCGGTGTCTGACGAGCAGGCACCTTCAACACATCGCGGAGACCACCGTTTCGATGAATCGGTCGTGAATATTTAGTTCGCTACTGGAATTCTGGAACAAGTAGGGAAAGCAAAGTTTGTCAACGGCGACGGACTGACCGAAGCGGATTCGCCGAGTACCCGGAGACGGGAATCGTCGAGCGAGACTTCACCAATCTCTTCTGATCAGTCACGGAGTTGTGCGACCGAGCGACCGACTTCGCGGACGTGATCGGTTCGTTCGAGATCGAACTTCGCACCACTCAATTATTCGAGTTGGCGATAGAGAGGACGGTGTATCTCTTGCACCGAGTTACACTATCACTCCGCGGCACGGGTTTATTGGTGTTAGACCAGTGTCGTCTCTATGGACGAACTGACGGCGAATATCTCGTTCGACCGGTTCGCGGATATGCCGGAATTCTACGGGTCGGGTGCGGCGAAATATCGATTGGCGATGGTGAAGGAACGAGAAGACTTTCTCGACCTCTTCGAAGATGCCCGCCACGTGGATGCCGTGACGTACGCCGAGACGCCCGACCTGATGGTGAAGATGCTGACGGAGTACGGTATTGGGTCGTTAGATGTGTTGATCGGGAATGCGGAGGACTACGCAGATCAGGTGAACGAAGTGTCGACGGCACGCTCGCTCGTGCAACTGCGCCAGGACGGCCGTCTCACCGTTCGGCTGAAAAACCGGAAAACCGTCCACTCGAAGATCTACCGGATCGTCATGCCGGACGATACGGTAAAGCTCGTCCAGGGATCTGCGAACCTCTCGCGAAACTCCTGGGAGTATCACACGAACCAGATCTCTGTCTTCACGACCGAGGTTGGAACTGAACTGGACGAGGAGTTCAAGCAATTCATCGACCAGTACCGCGAGGGGTACAGCGACCAGACGCTGCTCGAGGGGCTAGTCGAAGCACTCGAAGAAGCGGATTCGCCGGAAGAGCGGGAAAATCGCATCGAGTACTGGGTCGGTAGTGGCGATCTCGACGTAAGTGACACCGCCGCGCTGAATCAAGATGCCGTCGAGGATCTGAAGGCTGTCGCTGACCAGATTACCGCTGTCGTCGACGACCCCGAGGAAGCCGACGAGACAGTCGCCTTCGTCGAAGAACCCGAAAATGCCGACCGCAACGTCGTCGAACCAGACGAGCCAACAGATGAAGACGGCTCAGACAATACTGCGGACGACGACGAGGAATCACCAGATGTAGGGCTTGTCGAATCAGACCACGAAACTGAGTTGACGGACACGCTCGATCGGCCACGGGTTCGGGCACCTGACGAGAAGATTCGGATGGGGACGAGCAAGGTAGACAAGGCAACGGCAGACGAGTTCGGGGCTGGGCTTCGTGATCGCGGCGCAACTGTCGAAGACCACAGTATCACCGCACCGCTGAGCGCGTACAATAACCAGGTCAAGGAATCGACGGCGATCCCGACGATGTCCGTCCTTCCCGAGGCCGAACAGGTCGTCATCGGTGAGGACGACGAGATGATCCTCGTTGCCACCGACGAACCGACGCCCGAAGTCCTGAATCACTGTCTCGAAACTATCGAGGATTACATCGAGACCGTCGAGAACCACGGCCACACGCAATCGGAGACGGCGGTGATGGCACAGATGTACGAGGCGTTCCTCTATGGATTCTGGGCGCCGTTCGCCAACCAGTACGCCGAAGCCCTCTCCTCACCCTCGCGGACGCTGGACAACGTCCTCCAGCATCTCTATATCGAGGGGAAAAGCGACGCCGGCAAGGACAAGCTCACCGAGTATATCCTCCGGCTCGTCTCGGACAATACGGTCATCTCGGGTGTGGACGCTGACGAGGTCGGTGTCAAGGAGGTTCGGGGCGTCCGCGAGTGGGATACCTGCTTCCCGTACGCCATCATCGACGCGGAAAAAGAGAAGATCCAGCGGTGGAGTCCGATACGGAACTACTGGGGCGACTGGACGCCGACCAGCGTCGACCAGCCGTGTTTGATCTTCACGACGAACGACGCGCTCCCCAAGTCGGAGTTCCGGAACCGGATGAAGATCCTGAGCATGGACGTTTCCTTCCCGTCGAACCCGGAGGACCCGGGATTCCGCGACGCACAGAAGGATCTCGCCGCCGTGCTGGAGCGACAGAACCCGATTTTCAGCTACGTCGCTCGTCGGATGCTGAGCGAGCAACCGTGGACCGATGGGAACGGTACTATCGAAGACGTCCGCCGCATCTTCCGCGAATTCTACGACGAAGCCGACCGAGACCAACCGGAGTACTTCCCTGCCGAAGAACCGGCCGAAAAAACGTACGATACCGGCCGGATCAAGTGGCAACGAGACATCCAGGGTGGCCGTGTCACGTTCGAGCCGGAACCGGATGCGATCACGGCTGATTTCGACCGCGAAGAGTACGAGGTGTACGACTACGAGAAACGGCTTCCCAAGCGCTTCATGTCCGAGAAGTCCTCCACCAGCGTCTACATCGGTGCGCCCGAGGAATTTGCCGAGTGGATCGGGTACTCCGTCGACGAACTACTGGACGGGACAGCAGAAACTGGCACGGATACCGGAGAGTCGAACGAAATGCAGGATGCAGCCGACACAGACGACTCTGGAGGATTCTTTTCCCGACTGTTCGGCGATTAGTGCAGGGCACGCCAAGTTGTAGTGGACAGCAGAGCATCAGGTACGCCACGATTCTTGAACGATGTGTTCTCGCAGATCAGAATCAAAACCGTCAATTGGAGGTTACTTTCTGCTACTCGGGCAGTTCTTTGCGGCCAGTTCGAACACACTCCCAGCACGGGAACTCGCCGATGCATTCCGAGCATTCCTCATCAGCACGAACGTCTCTCCCGTCCTGAAATGGGTCTGTATCGGGTTCCTCCTCCGTCGGCGAGGTAACGCGCCCACCGTCCGCCGCGACCGGCTGTGAGCCATCTGCTTCGCCAGCGGCATCGAGAAGTGGCCGTCGAATCGCGACCCCGACCCGGTGTTTGCACGCGCCCTCGTAGTGCTCGTCAGCTGGGCAGTCACAGACCACAGGAACGCCATCCTCGATTCGGACGAGATATTCGTGCTCGCTCGGGTTGGCGTGACTGCCGTTGCGAACGGTGACGCCACCTGGAGAGAGAAAACTCGAAGGCTTCGTACTGTGCGCGCTTTGCGACTCGGGTCGAAAAGTCCAATTGTTGCAGTGGATGCATGAATTTCAGGAGCACCCGAACGCGAGCGCCCCGCCCCTCGGGGCGCCGATAAACGAACGTGCGGAGCGTCTACCCGATTTCGTAGGTTGCAATCCCTGACCGCCCGCAGACTGGACACGAGTCGGTCGCTGATTCTACGGTTTCTCCACAGTGGCGACACTCGTGGATGCATTCGCCGCCCGATCCGAAGCCAGGCAGGTGAGCACGAATCCAGACGAGTCGCATCATCACCACCCACTGCGCGCTGTCTCGATCCGATCGCGATGGCCACGCACAGTCACCGGCGTCACGTCCGCGACCTCGGCGAGAGCTATCTGGGTAATCTCCACGCCGTCGTCCCGACAAGCGACTTCGAGACAGCCCGCTGCGAAGCCTGCGGGGTGGACACCGACGCCAGCACCAGCTTCCCATGCACGCTCGGCGAGCGAACGCGCAACCCCCTCGGTTTCCGGTGGAACGTCCATCGCCGACGCGAGCGCTGGGATGTACTCCCGTGGACGTTGTGGGGGTGTCGGCAGGTTCAGTTGCTCGTTGAGCACGTCGTAGGCGGTGATCACTCTGTCGCGGTCGACCTGTGCGACCGATACCACCTCACCGCGCGTTCGAGTCGCGTCCGTACATCGACACACCGCGTAAATCGAGGCTGCCGCAAACGCCTCGATCGACCGACCGGGCAGGAGGCCTTCATCTTGTGCCGACCGGAACAGCGCACTCGCCTGCTCGCGGTGATCACGATCGAGGTCGAGCGCGCCGACCATCCGCGCGATTTCCCCACAGCCGTGGGCGAGATTCTGTTCTGCCTTCGATCGCCACTTCGCCCGGGTGTGCTCGCGACGCAAGCGGGCGAGGTGTCGTCGTTTCTGTCCGGAGAGCGCGTTGCCGTTCCCATCGAATTTGTACCCGATCTCCGTCGACAGCCCGCGATCGTGTCGTGCCTCGGTGATCGGTGCGCCTGTGCGTTTTCGGTTGGTGTCGTCCTCGGCGAAGGTGCGTGGGCCGCGTCGATCGACACGGCAGCCCTCGACGACGAGTCCACAGTCGGTGCAGCGCGTTTCCCCACCGTCAGTGATGAGTCGCCCGTCGCATTCGGGACACTCGGTCGTCTGGATCGTTCGGCCACTCTCTTCGTCGAAGGTTCGCTCGAAGTGTTCTGTCGTAGCCATCGAAGGTCAGCGCGAGGCCTTGTAGTGCCCCCCGCACCCCTCAGGAGGAAATAAAAACACGCAGCTACGCACACCGGAGTTCGAGCGAATCCCGATGAATCACTTGACGACGTGCGGTCGTCTGACGATGAGCTCCTGTTTTTCGCCGACCCACTCGTCGAGTTGCTGCTCGAGATACTCGATAGCCTCGCCGTGCGTGAAGACACCCCGATCCAAGAGGTCGCCGGCGACGGCTTTCAGCGCGCGGAATTCACCCTGCGCGAAGCCATCACCCACGGGCTCGCCGTCGTACCATCGCACGGTTCTGAGCGCCCCGTTGCCGACCGTGGGCGCGGTTTCGACTGCAGCGCAGTCGTACTGGAGTCCGAACCAGTGGGTCCGGTAGGCAGTCACCGCGAAATCGCTGTCGACCACGTAGAACGCTTCGTGGTGCAAGAAATCCAGCTGTTCGGAGATAATCTCGTCGAGCGTGCAACGCGTTGCCCACGGGTCGATATCGACCGGGCGCGACGGTGACTCACGGCCGTCCAGAGCACCTTGAATCGCTGTCTCGGTCGTCGCTTCGAGGAGTTGGTCACAGATAGATTGGCTCGTCTCGTTCGGTTGCTCGCCACCGAAGGGTGTCTCGCTGGTGATGGCTTGCTTGAGCCTGAGATGCATCCCACCCCAGTGGGTGTAATGGCAATTGTAGGTACTATCCGGCCGTTCGTAGGCGGTGAGTGCGCGATGTCCCATTGGTACTCGCGAGGGACTCGGCAGTTCCCCCGCACCCCTCAGGGGGCGATAGAATACTGGTAGCACTTCACCCGATCTGGAGCAGACTGTTTCTCATCCGATATAGAGCTAACTGACTCAACTTATATTAAGATAGAACTCGAACTATGTTGTATGACCGAAGACGGATCGGACTCTAAAGGTCTGATGGAACGCCAGACCACGGGTGAAGACCGGGTTCGGATGACCGCCCGACAGCTGTCGGAGCCGCGAACGGCAAACTGGATCGCCTCCGAAGCGGGCTGGTCGCACGAACCAACCAAACGCGTCCTCGAACGCCTCGTCGACGATGGCATCCTTCATCGCGACGACAGCGGGACTCATACGACGTACTACCCTGACTATCGCCGCCAAGCGATGCAGGAGGCGATGCGTCTTCGAGACAGCGACCACACTGTCGAGGAACTCACGGACCGTCTCGCCGAAATGAAGACGCAGATCCGCGACTGGGAGGAGGAATTCGGCGTCGAGTCACCGAATCAGCTTCGCGGGACGCTTACTGACGAATCGCTCGACGCTGACGAAGAAGACCGTCGCCGTGAGATCGCCCGCGAGTGGGAGCACCTCCAGCGGCGTATCCAGATCGTTGGCTTTGCCATCCGCGAATGGGACTTTCTCGCTCCGACGACGGAGCCTGCCGAAGCCAACAGCTAACGGATGTCGGTCCCGCACCCGGGTGGAGACCCAAACGCCAACCTCTACGCTCAGCTGAAGCGAGACGTGCTCGACCGCGTGCCACAGATCACGACCGTCGAGTACGTTCCTGACAGTATCGAGGCCAAACAGCTGAGAGGAATATTCGACCCAGCCCGCCTCGATCCCCCGACAGGCCCCGATTCGCCCGAACTAACTGTCAAGTGGTATCGACAGGACCCACACGATTGGATCCGTATCAACTACACAGACCCGAACACAGGCTTTCACAGAGATACAAGGCGGAAGCCCACGGCTTGAACCGCGGGAGGAATCCGACACCGTTCGACTCAATTCGCGAGAGAGAGGAAACTGACTCCCCACCGCTCCGAGAGTTTATAACCAAACCCGAGTCAGTGTGTCCTACAGATGGGGGAGGTGATTCGCACGGTCGCAGTCAAACTCGAAATCCCTGACCAGCGGCGGACCGACCTCCATCGGACCAAAGATCAGTTTCTCCACTGTGCGAACACCACCGCAGCGTGGGCGTGGCGATACCCCGAGGACTACTGCGTAACCTCGAAACAAAAAGCCGAGAAGGCTCTCTACGAGCGACTTCGTGACGGGACGGAGCTGACCGCCAACCTCGTCCAGAAAGGCATTCGACGCGCTATCGAAGCCACCAAAAGCGGTGTTGCTCGTCTCAAGAACGGCGACAATACCAGTCAACCGCACTTCGACGCTTGGAGCGTCGTCTACGACAAACGCGCCGCGACGTTCCACCGCGACCACGTCTCGCTCTCGACAATAAATGGTCGCGTCGAGTGTGACTACGTGATTCCCGACGACCCAGAAGGGACACCGATCGGTGAATATCTACTGAACGAGGACTACGAGTTCCGTACGTCCACGCTGCAGTACGACCGGCCCACAGAGTCGTTCTACCTCCACGCACGGATGCGCCGTGTCGAAACTGAGGAACAACCGCGATCCATGAGTTCTCCATCCGATGCCGAGCACAGAACAGTCCTCGGTGTCGACCTGAACGTGGATGGCTCGCTAGCCGTGACATCGACGGGCGCGTTCATCGGGAACGCCGACGAGATGAACCATCGCCGCCGCGAGTTCGAACAAACGCGTGGGTCGATGCAACAGACGGGCACCCGGTCGGCGCACCTGTCGATTCAGTCGATGAAGGACCGCGAACACCGCTGGATGCAGGACCAACTCCACCGAGTGTCGAACCGGATTCTCGAGGAAGCCCGCGATCACAACTGCACGCACATCGCCTTCGAGAACCTGACTGACATTCGCAACCGGATGCCGGGCGCGAAGCGATTCCACGCCTGGGCGTTCCGGCGCCTGTTTCAGTACGCCGAGTACAAGGCCGAGATGGCAGGCATATCGGTCGTGCAGGTGAATCCTGCGTACACGAGCCAGCGCTGTTCGTCCTGCGGATGTACTCGCGAAATCAATCGGCGGTCGAAACACCAGTTCGTCTGCGGGGAGTGCGAGTACGAACTGAACGCGGATTATAATGCGAGCAAGAACATCGCTCGCAAGCTGTTGAAACGGCTCCACTCGGGGCAGATGTCTTCGAGTGGAGGCGCACCCTGTCAGTGTGCGCTCAAGTCAGGGACGCTGAGCCTGAACGGCGAGTATACCGCCTCCGTCGATTCGACGGCAGAAGGGGAGTCCACTGACAAGCCCACGACTTCAGTCGCGGGTCACTGACGCAGGCTGGCACCAAGACGAAGACCATCTCGATCTCGGACGAGCACACTTCCAGTACTCAGCCGCTGATACGGAGGACCGCTGGGGGATCACGTTCGAACACGAAACTCCCTCGCTGATCCTCTGGGAAATCGTCGAAACGCTCCTCGAGGACGTTCGTCCGACCTGTCAGTACGCGAACGAAGAAGTCTGACTCCCGGTACACCTTGAATAGTTCGCCGAGTAGACATCCGGCGATCGCGACGATGACTGGATCGATATCGTTCTTGGTGACGTCGACCGCGATCCCGCTTTGAGGACCTTAATTTCGCACCACATGCGGTGAACCGCCTGCTCAGTGTCTGTGCTGGCTGATTATGGGGCCACGATATGGTCCGGGGTCGTGGGTGACCGTCCGGTCGTGTGTCGGTCGTGATATCGTCTTCTCGGATCTCGATCGTGTTCGAGGAGAGGGGAGTCTCCGCAGCCGAGGCGACCGATCTGGGTACTCGATATGATATGTTACGGCTGGGTTCGAATTGGGTGTCCACAGTCAATCGAGTGGGGGTGGGTGGCACCCGGACAGAATTTCGATGACACCATACGTATATAATCGGGATAGGTCGAGTGGAGAGTGCGACCGCATGCGTGGGGCGAGGGGCTATTCTGGGGGTGTGCGTAGGCCGTTTCGGTCCCGCTCCACCCCGCCTGAACGGTCGATCGGGACGAACACCGGGTGCAGATTCGGGAATTCACCAGTTACAGCCCGGCCACACCACCGCTACAGAGGGAGTGTCTGGAGAACAAAGCGTAGAGTACACTGGTGAGTGGGTGGGAGGTCCGAGGGGGCAACAGCGTCGAAGAGTTGGGATAGCAACGGAGAGCAGCCGTTAGACGTTGGGATTCGCTTCGAGTCTCGACGAGACACCTATCAGGATTCAGGTATAGATTTTCGGTATGTCGTCTCCACCCCACCTGCACCCCGGGTTTCACTGCCGATCTCGATGTTCTGGTCTCATACTATTCGCCACTTCAACACCGGTGGGTAGCGCGTTCGCGGTGGTTTTCACGGGCTCCAGCCACAGTCGTCGGCCAACCGGTCCCGTCCCCCACATGATCGATTGTCTAGACGAGTCTTCGATACTATCACAAACATTGTAGCGGTGGGTCGTTGCTCCTGTATCATCGGGAGTACAATGTATCACCGCTTCATCCCCGGAATTTCGATAGATACCTGGGGCTGGGTGCGAATAGAGCGTCATCGTCTAAATCTGAAGATGTCGACGGGTTTCGTCGATCTCGAACGACGGTAACTGCCCCCGAGTAGGGTGGTGCGAAATCTGTCATTACCGAATTCCCGGCGATTCCTTCGCCAAATAATACTGCTTCGGATACGAATAGCGGGATCAGACTGGGACCTGAATAAAGGTAATACTTCTTAGTTAAATCGCAACGTCTGAATCCAATCTCTTGACGTCCCGATTGAGGTGAGAAAACATACGCAGATTGGTTGTAAAACTACGAGGGTCGATCTGGACTCGAATCCAGGATTCTATCAAACCATGTATCAGTCGATTCACTGTCGGCGAGGGGCGAAGTGTCGCTCACTCGTCGTGCGCCTCGAGGGCGTCGGTCCCAGCGACCGTTCGGCGATACGCGTAGCCAGGACCGTCCAGCGACGTTCGTTCGACCAGCCCGCGGTCGGCCAGAATCTCGAGTGGCTGGCCGACGTATGTCTTCGACAGTTCAGACTGGAGTTCGTCTGACGGCCGATACGTCTCTTCGGAGAGCAACGCCAGGAGGTCGTACTGGACTGGGAGCAACGCGGGGAACGTGACCAACTGCGTGATCCGCCGCCGGTCGTCCAGCGACTCGCTCGGTCTCTCGTAGCGCAGTTCGAACACGCCGTTCGACGGCGGCAGTTCCCATGCTTCCGCGCTGAGGTAGTATTCCGCGTCTGCGATCCCGCCGGCCTGCTCGTGGATCGGCTCGATATCGTGAAGCTCGTCCAGTTGGCCGTCACCATTCCGGTGGTGAACGACCTGATGCTCGTTGGGCAGTGTCTGGACGAACTTCTCGGGGTGGAAGCCACTGACGTGCCACAGCGTCGGGAGCTGATGACGGAGGAACCCCGTGAGTACCGGCTGGTAGGCCAAGCCGACGGTCTCGAGCGTCGCGTCGTCGGCGATCCCGGCCCCGACATCCGAGAGCGACGAGCGGTGGGCGTCCGTCGACGCCGCCGAATCCGTGTCCGACACTTGGAAGATATCGCCCCGCTGGAATGCAGTCGCGTCGACGGGCTCGTGGAAGACGGCAGTGACGGACTCGCTCATGATGGAACGGAACTTCGAGGAATCGGCCACCACGTCGACCAGCGGGTCGTCGGCGATGAAGGAGAACTCGAATGGGTGACGGCCGCGGCGGGTGTCGTTTGTCGGCGCGTCCTCCCGGATCGACCGACTGACGCTGTCGGGTGTCGTCGGGACCTCGCGCTCCATGAAATACGCGAGTGAGCGGCCGGCTGGTGGGGACCGGACCGCTAGGGGCCGTAGCGTGACCCCGCCATCGGTGGTCTTCGTGACGACCGCGTAGGTCGTCTGTTCGAGCGGGCGGGCTGCGTCGCGAGCCGCGTGGAGTGGGATCTGTACCGGCTCGTCCCCACTGGTATCGCTATCAGCAGCCGTGGCGTACGCACGCCGCTGTCGGGCGAGGATGTCCCGCGTCTCCGCGCCGAGTTCGGTATCGAGAGTGCAGTCCGACAGCGCCACACGACCCTCGTCGTCGGCGTCGGCGGCGGCAGCGACGAGCGCGTCTCCGGTAGTGGCCGCCTCGGGCAGTGCGTCTGTCGGGAGATACCGGATCGGGACGGGCGCGTCGTTGGGCTGCTGGCGGGTCGCCACCGCACCCGCCCCCTGCGGTGGCGCGTGCTCGATGTCAATCTCGTCCCACCGCCAGCACCGTGCGACACGGTGCATGGCCTCGATCGTGTACGTCCCGGCGGGGAGCGACACCCACTCCGGCGCAGTCAGATCCAGTTCGAGCAGGCCGTATTTGGGGGCGTCGTATCGCGTCCGGTACGGATAGTGGAGTGCCGCTATCTCGCCGCTACCGTCGAACTCGACGACCAGGTGTTCGATCTCCGAGAGCCACGACGGCGCGTCCGCCTCGTCGATTTCGACTGACGCGATCTCACGGCCACGGCTATGGTCCATCACCATGTCCTCCTCCGCGTTCGGATGATAGACCGTGTAGCGTGTGTAGCTGCGATTCCCCGACGGTCGGGACTGACACTCCGCGACGCCCAACCGAGGACGGACTGCCGGCGCCGCCATCCATCGGATCTCGGATACCGACTGGTCGACCCACTCGGCCATACGCCAGCCTTCACCTCGTCCTGGAAATTAGTTATGATTCAATGACGTGTTGTGCTTGGCAGACCGAGGCCCTATCGCTGCTACCGGATCGCGTAGGCGAACGGATGCCCGTATTAACTCTCCTGCCGGCCTTTTCGCGTCGGCTCGCGTGAGTCGCTGACTGACCTGAGTATCCGTCGAGATGAAGGGGTTGTATTCTCTTGTTGGAATCGTCAATGATTGGGTTGCCGACTGGAGCTGATCGGTGATGTCCGAGCGGATCCCGACTGTCGAAACGACCGCGACAGTCTGTCCCGAGTGCGGGACGCGGACCCCTGCAGGCCATCACGATGGTGAGCGGTGTGACGGGCTCGTTCTCGAAGTCGATGGAACGCTCACGTGTATCGAGTGCGGTGTCGGCATCAAGCGGTCCACCGCGTGTCCACAGTGTGGGACCACCCTCGACACTGGAACCACTCCAGCCATCGTCTCGCTCCGGGACCAGGTCGCCAGCACGGATATCGAGGCGAGCCTCACTCGGCGCTTGCGCAGCAGCACGGCGACCTCCGTTGAGAACGATGAGATGCTCTCAGCGATAGCCAGATCACACGCGGATCGCACCGTCGAGAGCGACTACTTCGATTCGGAGTCTCAGGTGCCGAGCCTCTCCGAAGAACTGGACCGAGAATCACTCGCGACCGGCGGGTATCAGCTCTCTACGGTAGAGGGGTACCCCACTGGACGGACATCCGACGCTATCGCGAACGAATTGTACGACGAGTTTCTCTCGGATTTCCTCGCTCGGCAGACGGAGTTCACTCACATCGGCGTCGGGGCGCGCTGGAATCCACGGGGAGGCGTCCACGCCAGCGTCATCGCTGCCAAGCGACTCGCACAGCTACCCGGTGATATCACACCATCGCGGCTGGAACGAGAGATCCACACCGCGACAAATAACCGGCGGAGGGAGCACGGATGCAGCCGACTCTCGTACGACACACACCTCGCCAGCATCGCAGCGAACCACAGTCGAGCGATGGCGTCGGAGCATTTCTTCGCACACGAGGCGCCCGATGGAACGACCACGGCCAATCGATATCAAGAAGTCGATTACAGTGGCAACCGAGCGGGAGAGAACATCGCGAAACAGTACGCTACGACCACCGGTGACGCGGAATCCGTCGCTGCTGATGTCGTCGACGGGTGGATGGATTCCCGGGGGCACCGAGAAAACATCCTCGAAGGCGGGTTCACGAACGAGGGGATCGGCGTGTTTCAAGCGAGCGACGGTGCCCTCCTCGTAACCCAGAATTTCAGCTGAACTGTGGTGCTGTTCCAGACTCTATCGCGGCCGACAGAAGGCTCCGTAATCCAATTTCCTCAAACACAGGCCGCAGTCAAGCTGACCTGTGAGAATTAGTTCAGTTGTCCGAATCCAGCTCCCTGACATTGCTCCCCAAGTCGTAACAAAGCCTTTACCAGATGAACCGGAAGATGTGCTGTCAACAGGGAATCTTCGGCGGGTTAGCTGTCATCTACGACGAGGTTTGGGTCAGTTCGGGTTCGCGGTAAGCGTTCACGGAACGAATGACGAACGGAAATTCAGTAAATTCGATGGCGAACGAGACTACGGCAGTCGGGTCACGCACGGGTGAGTCGTTTAGTGAACTGTCGATCCTGGCCGATACTGGCCACGAGAACATCCCATCACTCGAACAGGACGTGTACCATCACCGACAGATCGAGGGTGATCGGACGGATGTCGAGATCGTCACCCGGGCGCTGGAACTGGAGATGAACGTCGTCCTCAAGGGCCCGCCGGGGGTCGGGAAGAGCTTCCTCACGCGGTACATCTGCGCGATGACCAACCGGCCGCTGTACCGCGTGACGCTCTCCGAAACGACGTACAAGGAGGACCTGCTGGGTCATCTCCATCTGGTGAGTTCCGACGGCGGGGACACGGTCACGGAGTGGATCGACGGGCCGCTCACCCGGGCCGTTCGAGCGGGTGGGGTCCTGTTGCTCGACGAGATCAACGCGGCGGACGCCAACACCGTGGCGGCACTGAACGCCGTGATGGAACAACGGGCGACGCGTTCGCTCACCATCCCCCAGACCGGCGAACAGATCACGCCCCACGAGGAGTTCCGCGTCGTCGCAACGTCCAACCCGGGCTATCAGGGTACATACGAGCTGAACGACGCCTTCGAGGACCGGTTCCGGCACGTGAAACTCTCGTACCTGCCCCAGTCGGTCGAAGCGGACCTGATCTTCGACCGGACGGACCTGGACAGGGGGAAAGAAGCGCAGATCGCCGAGCTGGTGTCCTTCGCGAGTCGGCTCCGCGAGGCGTACATGGACGGCGAGCTCTCGACGCCGATCACGACGCGAGAGCTAGTGCGGATCGCCCGGTTCATGGAGGACGACTTCATGCCGCTGCAGGAGGCGGCGCGGAGCGAACTCGTCGCCCGCGTCGACGAGTACGACGAATCGCTCGTCCGAACGCTCATCGACAAGCGACTGTAGATGCACCTGACAGAGGAGACCAGCACCGCCGACCTCGCCGCGCTTTCGACGCCCGAGCGGGCGTCCCGGGAGCGCCGCCGCGAACTCGAACGCCTCGCGTCGCTCTGTACGGACCGGGGGACGAACGTGACTGTCGCGCTCGACGAAGACCGAGCGCTGGCACGACCCGACGAGGAGGGACACGAGGAGGCGTACGAGATCCTGATCCCCACGGAGAAATACGAGCAGTACGGAACCGACCTTCCACAGGGGCTCTGGGACCGGTCACTGCAGGTCGCGTTCCTGTTCCACGAACTCGGCCACGTCTACTACTCGGATTTCGACCGGTTCGGCGAGTGTCTGGAGGCCGTCGGCGGCCGGTGGCGCGACCTGTTCCGGACGGTGTACAACACGGTCGAGGACGCGGTCGTCGAGACCCAGGTGGCCAACGAGTTCAACGTCACCGGCGATTTCGTCGTCCTCAACGAAGTGCTCGCCGAGCGGGCCGACCGCCGACACCGCCAGTACGTCGAACTGTTCGACCTCGAGACGGTCGACGGCGACCCCGTCCAGTCCTACACCGTTTTCGAAGCGCTGGCGGTCGGGCTGCTCGACCGTGGGTTCGTGGACAGCGGGCGGTTCGAGGCGATCGTCGACCCGGCGACCGAGCGGCGTGTCGTCCACAACGGCCGGCGAGCGGCGCTCGTCGACCTGGTCCCGGCGATGGACGACTACGTGACCGAGATGCTGTCCGAACCCAGCGGGACGAGACGCGTCGACCGGGCGCGCGAGTTCTTCGAGACCGCGCGATCGACGTTCGAGTCGCTCCCGCCGCTGCAGCGCACCCGACTCCAGACGGCACCGGTCCGTCCCGCGGATGCGCGGGCACGGCAGGACTGGGGGGTCGAGCCAGCGGACGAACTTCCCGATAGACGAGCGGCCAGCGAACACGTCACCGGCGACCGACGGGGCGAGCGGGTGACCAAGCCTGGAACCGGGCAGCGGGCCGAGGCCGGTGACACGGACGACCGCCGCCCCCCTGGGACGCTCGAAGACGAGACTGTCCGCCGCGTCGCTCGACAGCGAACACGGGCACAGGCCTCACGGGGAACCGCGGGGCGGTCACCACTTGAGCAGGAAGCACGGCGACTGCTCGGGATCGTCGACGACACGACGGACCTCGAAAAAGTCGTTGTCGTCGATCCGGTCGAGGAAGGGGATACGGAGCGGTGGACCGCGGCCGTCGATCGGTCGCGCAAGCTCCAGCAGGACCTGGCGACGCAGCTCAGACGCGAGCGGCGACCCCGGGACACGGGCGGGCACCGCGCCGGTCGCCTCGACGGTCGACGACTGGTCGCGGCGACCCGCGGAACCCAGCGCGTGTTCACTCGCCGCGAGTCCGGGACGACGAAAGACTACTCCTGTCTCGTCGTCCTCGACCGGTCGGGGTCGATGGACGGCGACCCGATCCGAACGGCCGAGACGGCGACCGCGCAGCTCGCACACGCGCTGTTCGAAGTGGGGGTCGACGTCTCGGTCCTGTCGGTCTGGGAGGGCCACCCCTGTCTCGAAGTCCCGTTCGGCGCACGCCCCGCGGACCACGTCGACCGGCTGATGACCGAGCGCGCGAACTGGGGGACGCCGCTGTCGACGGCGGTCGCGGTGAGTCGACAGCGGATCGACCGCGGCGACGGCTCGTACCCGTTCGTCGTCGTCGTTACCGACGGTGAACCCGACGACCCGGCGCGGTACCGGTCGGAGCTCGAAAAGTGTACGTTCCCGGTGTTCGGCGTGTACATCGGGGCGGAACCGGGAGCGCACACCGAGTTCTTCGACCAGATCATCTACGCGGATACGGACTCGCTCGAACGGACGCTCCAGCGACTCGTCAGGACGCTGCTCTCGACGGAGGCCTGACCCCGTGACGGGCGAATCACCGAGACAACTGCGCGCCGCACTCGCGACCGGACGGTCGACGCCCGACGACGTTATCGACCGCGCGCTCGCGCACCTCGACGCCGAAGCCGACCCGGTACGCGAACAGGCGCTCCGGACCCTCGTCGCGGCGACGGAGACGCGTCCGGACCGCGTCATCGACGTCGTCGACACGGTCGATTCATCGTTACGTCCGGGCCGCGCACTGACCCCCGAGGAACTGGCCGCGCTGCGCGATCTCGCCCGCCGACGGCCGCGCGCCCTCTCGCCGCTGGCGGGTTCGCTCGGAACGGCGCTCTCGAACCCTGACGAGTCAGAAGTCCGTCCCGCGCTCGCTGCTGCGCTCCTCGGTGACATCGGCGGGGCTGCGCCAGGCGTCGTGAAACCGGCTCTCGGACCGCTCGTGGGTCTCACCGGGAGTGCAGTGACCGACACCGCAGTCGAAGCGGCGTGGGCGGTGACGAGAACCGCGACGGACGAACCCGCGATGCTCCGTCCGGTCATCGCCGGTCGGGTCTGGGATCTGGACAGTGACGACCCCGCGACTATCGTCGACGCGCTCGAAACGCTCGGCCGGGTCGGGTGGTTCCTTCTCGACCACCTCGCCGGTCTCGACGAGGTCGCGGCGCGTGTCGACCACCCCGTATCCGATGTCCGGGCAACGGCGATTCGAGCGCTGGGGCGTATCGCGGACATCCAGCGAACCGCGACGCTCGGCGTCCCCCGTCCGGACCGTGTCAAACCGTATCTCGACCGGATCGCCGCTCGGCTGGCGGATCGGGACTCCGGCGTCCGAGGTGCGGCCGCGATCGCGCTGAAGCAAGTCGCTCGCCAGGACTCCAGCGCAGTCCGCGAATACCGCGACGACCTCCTGCGGGTGACCGATGACGACGACTGGGAAGTCCGCCGCGCCGCGCTCAAAGCAGTTGAGTATACGTTCGACCCTGGCACCTTCGATTTACACCGGTTACAGGAACGAGTCCTCCCGTGTCTCGCCGACGGCGACGGCGACGTCGAGAGGGCTGCGATCCGCCTGCTCCTGACTGTCGTCGAGGAGATCCGGACGGACTCCCCCGACATCACGACCCATATTGTCGACGTGCTGGTATGGGCTCAGTTCACGTCGCAAGGCCTCTTCGAGACCCTGAACCCGCTCTACGAACTCGAAGACCGCGGCATTACGCTCCCCGACATCCCGCGGTACGTGGAACTCGCCCGAGCGACCGCCGAGATGGGCGGCGTCGCGGACCAGCAGGCGACGGCGAAACTGTGTGGCGTTATCGCTCGCCAGTCACCCGACCACCGGCTGGCGGCGATCGGGATACTACAGTCGCTCCTCGCGGACGACGAAGGGGCGCGCAGACAGGTGCTCGAGGAGTTCGAGACGCTGGTCGAAGCCGATCCGGCCGTTGCCCCCCTGCTCTGGCACGTTACCGAGAGTGTCTTCAAATACGACCCCGCAGTAAGAGACGATGCGGCGCGCGTACTGACCGCGTGTGACACGCGGAACCCGGCGTTCCTCGGCGACGCTATCGAACTGCAGTGCCGATCCCTTCGAGACGAGCTGGAGGGCGACGACGAAACCGAGGACGAAGACGAGGGCGGGAACGGTGACCTGGACGATCTGTTCGGCTCCGGACCGAGTGGGGCTTCGCTGGAGCCGTTCGTCGACGCGTCACCACAGCTCGTAACTGACGCTGCGCTGACGCTGCTCGACTCTCTCCCGGCCGGACATGACTCCACGGAGTCCAGCGCGGAACTCCTCGCCCAAGCCGTTGCGAACGGCGGCACTGTCGACCAGGAGACTGCCGAAACCCTCGAGGATATCATCCGTGCCGAAGACGCGTCGCCGTCGGTCGTCGCGTGGCTCTCCACGGCCCTTCTCCTCGGCACAGCGGACACGGAGAGACGCGACCGGGCTATCGACCGGCTTCACTCGTTCGCCGAACGCGACGAAGACACACCGATCCTCGGCTGTCTCGGCCTCCTCGCGGGCGACACACCGAGATTTGCCGCCCGTATCCTGGTGAATCACCCGCCGATCGCTACGCTGCCGGAACTGAACGTCGAGGCCCTGACAGAGGCCGTCACCGCTCATCCCCGCCTGTATCTCCGCTGCCGAGGCCGTGAATCACCGTTCAGCGCCCGTCCGGTAGCCCCGGGATACGCGAACGACACGGGATGGCTCGGCGACCTCGTCGAGACCGTCCCCCAGACGATCCCTGCGGCGAAGTGGCTTCGAGACGGGTTCTGGAGCGACGACGGCGAGGTCACGGCGAGTCTACTCGAAGCCGTCGGCCGTGATGCTGCCGTGTCGGGCGACGGCGAATCTGAGGGCTGGACCGCGCACCCGAACCCCGATGTCCGCCGTGCGGCCACCGCCCTCGGCGAAGACGGCGCTGAACCTTCGGAGCCCTCCCTCGCCCATTTCGAGGGGGCCGGAGACGCCACGATGGAGCGGGTCGACGAGATAGCGACGCACCTCGCGGCGACCGACCCCGACCACTGTCGGCGCGCAGCCGAGTTGCTCGTGACTGTCGGCGCTCACGATCCAGAGCTTCGACCATACGTTCGCCAACAGCTCCTCACAAGTACCGTCACTCTCAGCGAAGTAGCAGCCCCCGACTCAGTTCTCGGGGCGCTCGTAACTCTCGCCCCCGAGTCCACTGGCGGTTCCGCACTGGCGTCCGAATCGATCCCACTCGGTCCTCTCGATCGAGACACGCTTTCCCCGGTGATACGGCAGTACGCGCGGTTCGGGACGCCGCCCGTCCGAGACGTTGCACTGTGTACGTTGCGCTCGCTCCCGGCCGAAACGGTCGATTCACCGGTCGAAGACGTACTCGTCGAACGACTGCGCGACCCGGACGCCCTCGTCCGCGCGCAAGCCGCGCGAACAACGGCTCACCTCGCCGGCGACGGACTCGATGTCACGACGCCGCTCGTCGACGCGGTCGTAGACGCGCTCGACGGGCCGCGACACGTCACGATCGCCTGCTGCGAAGCGCTGGGTCACTGCGGAGCCGTCGACCCGACCGTCACTGACCGCGCCGTGTCGGAACTCGAAATCCGGCTGCGAGCCCGCGAACGAGGCGTCCGACGGGCCGCAGCCGCCGCGATCGCCCGCATCAGTGATGTCGAAGCCGGCGCGCTCGCACCTATCACAGGCACGCTCATCGAGCGGTTCTGCCAGGACCGTGTCGTCCGGGGCGAACTCCTCCCGGCGATAGCGACGCTTCCCCTCGACGAGATCCCGAGACGCGACCGTGTCGCCGAGGCGGGACTCGCGGTACTCGTCGAGACAGACCGTCCGCCAGTCAGCCAAGCAGCCGGGCGCCTCCTGACCGCCATCGTGGACGAAGCTCCCGGGTCGGTACGCAGACATCTCGACGCCGTGTCCGACCGTCTGGAAGACCAGTACGACGACGCGATCATATCTGGTCTCGCTGACGTCGGGGTAACACCGCTCTCGCTGTACTGGTTGCTTCGAGTCGTCGGCACCTGTACACGGGACGATCCGCGCATCGCCGACCGGTTCGACTGGCTGATCTCGGAGGCAACTGACTCCATGGACGGTTCGGCTTCTGGCGGAACGTACGGAGTGTCCAGCGACGACCACGTCACCGCACGCGCCCTGGCTCGGGCTACGGCACGCGTGGCGGCGCTCGGTGGATTAGACTGCTACAGGACGGTACTCGAACACTGGCCCCGAGACCCGACGAACCCGGACCCGGAACCGGCAGAGACCGCACACTTCCTCACGGTCACGGACGAAGCGTCCCGCACGGACACGCTGGAAACGTTCGTCGAGCACGCGTCGTCGGATCGCGTCGACTCCGTCGTCGCGGAACTCCTCGATCACGAGATAACGCTCAATCGAGACGAGGCGATCTTCGACTCCCTCACAAAGTTACTCCCCCTCACAGGGGACAAACGGCTTCACCGACGAGGTATCTCGGTCCTGCTCGACGCTAGCTACGACCGAAGCTGGGGGATCCGCGTCGATGCCATCGAAACGCTGACCGAACTCGGTGAGACAGATGTCGTCCCTGCCGACGAAGTCATCGCACACCTCTTCGATCTGTTCAGCGATGGGACTCGAGTCCGTGAAACCGTCGTCGAAGCGGTGGTAAACCTGTTACAGCACGCGGAACTCGACCCCGAGACGGCGCTCACAGCTTCAGTCGAGTACTACAGTGCGTCGCGCGACCGGCAGAACGTGCGAACGGCGGCGATCCGTCTCGTCGGTGAACTCGGAACACGGTACCCTACCGTTCGTGACCGGGCAGTGACGACGCTTCTGGAAGCCGCCTCGGACGATGACCGACAGGTTCGCCGGCAGGCGGCCGACTGTCTCACGGAACTGGAAGCCGTCGGGCGGGACCCACTCCCGCCGTATCGAGACCGTATCGAAGACACCTAGCTGTTGCGATAGGACCGGTTTCGGCTCGACTGTCCTCTCCGGCGGCGCGTTCCGCGGCGGCCCGGTCGGGGAACCGCTCGCCGCAGGCGAGGTGATCTACGGGGCGATCGGTCGCCAGTGGCCGGTAATCTAACAGTCAGCTAATCGAGCGAGACCGCGATCTGGTCTATACTTTGTCACTACCCTCATCTATAAGTTGCTAAATTATAATGTGTCGTAGGATGGCTGTTCAGGACGACTTTATCGATTTTCCGGATGTCGTTGTCGGTATCGGGGGTGCAGGGAAAGGCGTCGTTTACGACGCGTTGAATACGGATTGGATTCTGGAGGCGGGACTCGATAACCACCAGGGAAGCGGACTGTTCGACGCGCACGTGCTCGAGACTGACCAGAGTCAGAGATCAACCGACCGAGACCGGATCGACGAAATTTCACGACGGATCGAAGAGACTGCACAAGCTCTCGAACAGGGGGGCGTTTCCCATCGGCTGGAGTATCTCGATCTAGTCGATGCCGCAGATGCGGTCGCAAATACAGACCTGCTCAGACAGGACCAGGTCGCCCAACAGGTCATCGATTCCAGTGAACTTTCGACGTGGTGGTTGACTGCCGACGACGCCGAGTGGGATCTCGAGTCGTTCGCCCACGGAACGATACGTAAACGGGCGATCGGCAAGGGACTGTTTCACGCCGCGAAAGCGCGCGACGGGATGGACAGCTTACTGTCCTCCCTCAACGCGGGCGAAGACGTCGTCATTGTCGCCGGGCTGGGCGGGGGCACGGGATCCGGTGTGGCGCTAGATCTCGCGCGAGAAGCGGCGGCTGGAGCGAGTATCCACCTGTTGGGACTGCTCCCGTCTCGGGATAGCAGCTCGGACGCACTGATCAACGCCTATGCGACGCTTTCGGAACTCGAATACTGCTTTCTAACCGATCGATCCCCGTTCGAGAGCGTCGTGCTCGTTGATCCGCCCGGTGACGACTGGAGCGAAACGACGACGGTCGCAGTCAACGCCTTAGTCGGACACGCCAATCTATCACGCGGAACTCGACGGCTGAACCCCTCCCTCGATGTGGGTCCCCCCAGGCATGCTCCATTTACCGTTGCGACTGCTGGCATCTCACAGTACACGACCACGTCAATTGCGGAGTATGAGGCGGTGTTTATTCAATTCCTCGAGGACAGGACCGAGTCTCTCGACCACGAGTTACAGTTCTACGGAGCGCTCGAGGAGGAATTACCGAAGTACCTCGATGCATACGAGACGGGTGATACCGGCGTGGAAACGGTCTTCGACGAGGAGCAACCGGAGCACCAGAACGTGGTCTTCTCTCGATTGCGGGACTCGGAGGTGTTTGACCTGGTCGAGCGGATTGAACACGTCCGTTCGCTACTCGAGGATGAGCTGCCCGAATCGGTCGCGACCCGTGCGATCGAAGACTGGCTGCACTGGTTCGATCAACTCGAGAGTAGTGTAACCGCGCCCAAATCTGATCTGTCGCCGTCCGAAGAGCGTCGCAGGAAACTGCGGATTATCTACGACAGGGATCCGGATATCTCGCCGGAGAAGTACGACGACATCGCGTCGCGGAAGTTGACGAGTTGCCTGAATACCGAACTCGAGGCTATCCGAGCGCGCGCTCGCCTAGTAGCGAGCGCACGGCTATTCGAAGCGGACCGCCCTCAGGATCTGCTCCGGACGATACTCGACCGCGAGCGTGGTCCCATCGTGCCGCAGCTGTTCGATGCGGAAGACGAGCTCCGCGACCGACTCGATGAGCTTTCGGACCGAGCTACAACGATCGAGCAAACTCGAGACGAGGTGGCCCATCTCGTCGAAGACGCTTCGCAAGACTGGATAGCAGACGTGCATACCGATCTCGAGTGGGTAGCCGCGTTCGAGAGCAATTACCGCAGGCTGGAAGAGCTACATACCGCGTTAGAAGAAGCGCTCGAGCGCTTCGCTCACGATATCACGCAAGCCAGCTCTCCGGAAAACAGCCCGGAGCTGGAATTCTCCCAGTTTCAGGAACTAAACGACTTACGGCGGAAACTGGGTATGGAACCGATAGACGAGACGCGTATCCGGAACAACGTCGAAGCAGTCAGAACAGCTAAGGAGATAGCTATCAGATTCGAACAAGCGCACCTGCTGAAACGGTGGCTACGCAGGGACGAGTTACGCGACCAATATCACGACGCTATCCGGGGGATTCAGGACGACCTGTTCGAAGTCGAACCGAACGAACCGTTCGAAAGCCGATTTCGCTGTCGGTTCGTCGGTGGCTTCGACGTATCCAGGGTTCGAGATGAGTACGAGAAACGCATCGATCGAATCCTCACAGCGCTCGATGAACGTCGCGAAGCGCTCCGGCACGAACTCGTCGACAGGGGTCCCGACGAAGTAGATCGTGTTCAGTGGCCGCCCGATGCCGAACGAGTCGACCTCGACCTTGAGTCGGCCATTGAATCACTGGAAACGGTCTCAGACATCGAATCCGAGATCCGGACGATTGCGGAGCGTCGCCTGCGTGCTCAGTGGGTTGAACCGTTTGACGAGGCGCTCGACGCTACCGACGACCGGCTTGCCGATCTCGAACAGCGACTCGAATTTCTCCGGACCGTAGAGGAGATCAATCAAACGCATGCGACCGAGTTCACGCGCCGAGATGAGGATCACTGGGAGCACATCCGTTCGGAACTCGACGCGGTGTTGTCGACGGACGATATGGGTATCGTCCGGCAGATATCGCCCGACAATCCGGAATGCCTGATCCAAGCGTCGTCACTGGATGATGTCGAACTACAAGACGAAGACCGAGAAGCCCTGGAGGGGGCCGTTACCGACTCTGTTTCCGCACAGGCCAGCCGACTCCCGGTCGTGGAGGAGACGTATCGCTCCGGGGGAGAGCGAGTCGATCACCACCGGGTCGAATCGGTATACCTGAGTCCCGGGTTCAAATCCGGCGGCCCGCTCGACGACCTAGAACTGTCCGAGGTCGGGGGGCCTCTGCGCCAGCGGTTCGAGGCCGACGGGGACACGTATCAGTCAACTGCTCTCCCCGATGGCCCCCCGTGGGGTGTATCCGCGATGACTTTTGTCGGTGGCGTCGCCCTGGACGCTCTCGAACCGGTCGCCGGTTCGGGGGGGTACAAACAAGCGTACGAGAAAGCCCTCGAACGGGCGGGCTCGCCACTACTTCACCACGCGTACGGGGTGGACGGTGACGATACCCGGTTCGTCGAGGAGGGTGACGGGATGATCGTCGCTCGGAAGTCGTTGCTGGACCTCACTGACGAGCGGGACCTGCAGTTACTACGAGACCCCGATGTTGCCGACTCTCTTCTCGGGGATCACTATCGGTTCACACCGTTCCATAGCAGCGTTACGACCGGATCTAAACAGTAGACGGCGTCTACCATGCGAACGTGACAACGCCCGCCTACTCTGTTTCGACCGGTGTCACGCTCCTGTAACCGGTATCGCTGTTTTGAAGTAGTAATCTGATTCTCACACAACTGAATGGATCGGGGACCGTTCCACCTACAGTGGGAATATCTTTGTCGGTGAATCGTAGATTGTTCGCAAACCACGAAGACGCCCGACAGTAACACCATCGATCCGCCGTTTACAATGACCTCACAGGAAAGCCAGGGCGGGGAACTGATACCCCACAGGAGACGCGAAGATTTCGATTACGCGGTCCCGGAGAGCGTGCCGCCATTTCACGACACGGGTCAGTTGGAGCGAGTGAAGGCGGTCGTTCGGAACGCCCGCGAAGCCGAGAAACTCCCGCGGTTCTGGTTCACCGGGCCGACGGGGTGCGGGAAGACGACGGCGGTCCGTCGTCTCGCTCGGGACCTGGACGCGCCGCTGTTCACGGTCCAGGGGCTGTACGACATCCGCGAAACCGACCTGTTGGGTAGCCCGACGATGCTCGACGGGACGGTCTACTGGCAGGACGGGCCGGTGACCAGGGCGCTCAGATCGAGCCAGCAGCGCCGGACGGTCCTCCTGTTCGACGAGGTGAACCGGGCTCGACCCGAGGCGAAAGGTATCCTGTTCCCGATCCTCGACGGGCGCGCCAAAGTTCACACCGGGCGAGGGAACGAGATCGTCGAGGCCGACCCGTACAACCTGGTCGTCGTCGTCACGACCAACGAGGGTCCGGAATACTTCGTCGAACAGCTCGACCTCGCCGAGCAGCGCCGTTACGGCAGTAAGTTCGAGATGACGTACCTCGCGCAGTCGGACTTCGAAGCCGCGGTCGAACTGTTCACGAACCGGACCGAGGTTCCCGGGCCGCTCGTACGGGTCGTCCTCACTGCGGTCAACGAGGTACGCGACACCGCGACGCGCGCGGGGTCGTCGGTCGAGCGGGGGATCCCGACGGCGCTGGTGCTCGAGTGGCTGAAAACCGCCCGAATCTACGACGACGAGGGGGTCGACGACCCGATGATGACCGCCTTCCGAGACGCGCTACTCCGGCCGTTCTACGACGAACCGGACGCCGTCTCCACGGTCGTCTCCACGGTCAGGTCGTACGTCCAGAGCGCCCCGCTCGGCGAGGACGCCGCCAGGGAGTGGGTGGCGTCCGACCTCGCCGGCCGCGTCTCGGGCGACGACCGCTCGACGCTCGTCGAGAACGTGCTCGCCGGGAGTGCGATCGACGAGGACGACATCTGACCGATGGCCGCGGGCGAGGACGGTTCCGACGTCGGGCGGGCGCAACTACGACGCGTGCTCGAGAGCCTCGGGTCGGTGTACGGTGACGACGAAGTCGATATCGGCTTCGACGACGAGCTCAGGGTCGAGGAGCGGCGGACGTGGGACGACGGGGCGTCACACGAGTTCGTGCTCCCGGCCAGGGTCGACGAGTACCTCGACGCCGACCTCTCGCGCGACCGGGAGTACGAACTGCTGCTCGACACGGTCAACCACCTGTCGTACTGTCGGCGGGTGGACAGCTGGGACCGGACCGAGTCGTTCGCGGCGGGGACCGCCCATCCGGAGCCGATCGCGACGTTCGTCCACCGGATGGTCGAACACGCCCACGTCACCGCGGCCCGCCTCTCGGAGTACCGGGGACTCGCGGGGGCGTACGCTCGCCGGATGGAGGCGACGTTCGACGAGCGACCCCGCGTGGACGGGCTCCGGGAGGACGCCGCGCTGCTCGAAGGCGTCCGCGAACTGGCCTACACCGGGCGAGTCGCGGGGCTGGAGTCGGCCCCGGAGAACGTCCGCGGGACGCTGTCGTACGTCGGGACGGAGCTCGACCGGGTCCGCGATCCCGGGGCCTCCGCCGAGCTCCGGGACGAGGTCGCGAACCGGGTGCTGGAGACGGTGGTCGACCGGCTGTACCACCCCCGAACGGCCGAGCGACACCTCCGCGAGGACCTGGATCTCCCCTTTCAACACGCCTCGACGCTGGCCCCGGAGACGGACGCCGAACCGCGGGAGACCGGGTCGGAGGAGTCCGACGAGCCGACCACGGCGAGCGACATCGTCGAGCTGATCGGGACGGTCCCGCTCCTCCCCGTCGTCCTCGCGGCACCGTACCTCGGCTTCGAGGACGCGCTCGAATCGTTCTACAGGCCGCTCCCCCAGGGGCCGTTCAACCTGCTCTTCGTCCTCTATCCGCTCCTGTTCCCCGTCTTCGTCGTCTGGGGAACGTGTCGGTCCGTCACGAGACGGTTCGGCTACTGGGAGCCGATAGTCGACCGCGCCTCCGGGGCGTGGAACGCCATCACGGACGCGACCGCCTGGCTCCGAGCGGGCCTCAGGGGCGGGGTCGAACGGGTCCGGAGCGCCGTCGACTCGACCGCAGGCAGGGCCGCAAGCGCCGTAAACGCCCGCCTCCCCGGCGGTCGGGAGGTCGATCTCGACTCGCTACTGACGGGGTACACTCTGCTGTTCGTGTTGCCGTACGAACTCGCCGAGTACGTCGTCGGTGAGGAGCACGTCGACCCGTTCCTGGAACCGTTCGCGGACCGGGTGCCGTCCGGTGGGATCGCGCTCGTCCCGTATATGCTCTTCCTGCCGCCCCTGGTCGGCGCTCTGTTCCCGGTATTCCTGGTCTGGCTGTTCGTCCGGCTGGCGGCGCTCGCCGCCGGCGTCTGGGAGCCGCTCGTCGCTCGCGCGGGAGCGCTCTGGCGTGCCGCCGTGGCGACGTTCGGTCGGCTCGGGAACGCGGTTCGGGAGGGGCTTCGCCGTATCCCCGCGCTGATCGGATCCACTCTGCGTCGAACGGCCGAACTACTGCGCCGGTGGTGGAACGGGCTCGTCTACGCCGCTCGACGCGGTCTCGCGCGTGCCCGCGGCGACCACTGGAAACGCGATCTCCCCGAACGCCTCGACGAAGACCGTCTCGCGGCTCAGATCGGAAACGACACGGACGCCGTCGCCGAACCCGAGCGGAGCGAGACCAACGGTTCCGGCGGGAAAAACGAGCGCAGCGACGAGGACGACCCCGGAAGCGGCGACGGGGACGCGGCAACGGAGTCGGCGCCCGGGGACGCGACGACCGACGGCGTCGAGACCGACGAGGGAGACGTGGTCGCCGAAGCGGCCGAGCCGAACGAACGGGCGGACGACGCGTCGTCCGCTTCCGAGGCCCCCGTGGAAACGGCCCCGGCGGGGACAGGTGAGGCCGAGTTCACCGAACGGCTCCTGGCCGACGCGGAGCGCCGGTCGGCATCGTCTCCGGGGGAGGTGAGCATCGTGGACGTCGAATACGAGGGGAGCGACGGGACGGTCATCGACGAGGCACTGAGCGACCTCGCGAATCTGGACCGCCGGACGAGCAGCGAACTGCAGGGACTCAGGGCCGACCGCGACGACCGGATCGGCGAGCACGGTGACTCCCAGGAGGTGCTGGACGCGATGAGCGAGCGGGGGCTCGACGAGACGATCCGGGAACTGCTCGCGCAGTTCCCGCCGGAGGAACGCCGCGAGGTGCGGGCACACACCGGCCATCGACTCGATTTGCCGGCGGTCGCGCGGTCGGCGGGCGGACGCCTCCCGAACGACGGCCTGTTCACTCGCCGCCGTCACACGGAGACCGGGTCGCGGTGTCTCGGCGTGGCGATCGATCTCAGCGGCAGCATGGACGGGTTCGAGGCGAAAGTCGCCCTCGCGGCGCTCGCCAGCGCGGCCGATCTCCTCGGTGACGAGTTCGTCGCGGCCGGGTTCCACGGGCGGGACCGCTCGGTCCCGCTCGTGACCGGACCGAACGAACCGTTCGAGCCCGCGCACCTCTCCTCGGTCGGAACCGGCGGGAAAACCCCTCTCGCGGACGGGATCCGGGAAGGCCGTCGACTGCTGCGTGGCGCGAACGCGAACGAACGGATACTGCTGGTTGTCACGGACGGCGCACCGAACGTCGGCCTGTCGGACAGTTCGGACCCGAAGTCGGACGCCCGCGAACAGATCGAACGGAGCCGACGGGACGGGATCGGGGTCATCGGGGTCGGCGTCGACTCGGCGTACGGGATGTCGGACCTCTTCGGTGACGACGCCTACGTCGAAGTGAACGACCGGGCGTTCGCGGACCGGCTGTTGGACGTCTATCGCGACCAGGTCCTCCGAACGCAGCGGCACTGACGGCCCCGACTTCGACGGGAACCGGTGGTCAGTCAGCGGTGTCCGGCGGTGTCCAGACGTAGATCCCCGCGGCGCACTCGCAGGGGGTCCCGCAATCGGGGCACTCGCGCTCGTCGTCGAGCGAGCGGTAGAAGTCCTCGACAGTGTCCATCCGCTCGAAACCCATCTTCTCGAAGAGGACCGACGAGTCGACGGTGTGGGGTCGGAGCCACGCCGTCCCGATGGCCGAGTCCACGCCCGCCTTCCGGGCGAGTCGGAGTCTCGCGTGCATCAGAACCGTTCCGATGCCGTTGCCTTCCCACTGCTCCCGGACCGCGCTGGCCTGGAAGATGGCGACCTCCTCGCCCAGCGGATACTCGGTCAGCGGGACGGTGAATCGGTCGTCGGCGTCGTCGCTGGGCAGACAGATCACGACGCCGAACCCGATCACCCTCTCGACTTCCGTCGCGACGAACCCGTAGGCCGGCTTCTCGTCGTGGAAGACGGCGTCCAGCACCTGGGAGATGCCGAACCCCGTCCGGGACTCACAGAGCGATTCGATCTCCCGTCTGTCGATCGCCTCGGCCGCCCGTAACTCGACACCGGCCGGCAGGACGATCGGGTCGTCGAGATTTTCCATCGTAGCTCGGGTCCGAAGCGTTGGTCGCTGGAGCCGGGATGCGTTCCAACCACCGATATCGAATCGGTCCTCCCGTAAATCTCTGTCCCCGAGACGGGTCTGAGTTCACTGGCCGACCGCCACCCGGACGGCCGAGCGAGCGCGAGCGGCGATCGCGGCGACCGGCGACAGCGAGCACGGACGGCTGGCGACCCGGATCGCCCGGCCGGCCCTCGAGACGTTCGACCACGTCCCGGCCCGCATCGAACGGGGCCACGCCAGCGGGACGCGTTTCCAGGGCGATCTGGCGCGGGTCGAGCTCTACGCCCGCGCCGCGCCCGCCGCGACCGCGTTCCTGGCCCGGCGGCTCGACTAGCCGGCCTCCCGACCGGAGCAGCCGGCCCCGATGTCCGACCCGGCAGATCGACGGTCCGGGCGGACACTCCAGGGCCTATCCCATCGGCGGCGGTTCGACGCCGAGCCGTCGGCGGGTACCGCTCCGGCGACGGGACGACCTGTCGCGGGAACCGGACGCCACTCGCGCATTCAGCGTTGATAGCTGCGACCCAACGCTTATTCGAACGTTCGGCCGAGTACCACAAATGCAACCATCGACGTCGATCTCGGGGGAGATTCGGGTGCTCCACGTCGATGACGACCCGGATCTCGGGGATCTCGTGGCGACCTATCTCGAACGCGAAGACGAGCGGCTCGCGGTCGAGACAGCGACGACCGTCGCCGACGGGCTGGCCCGGCTCGAGGAGGTAGCTATCGACTGCGTCATCTCCGATTACGACATGCCCGGTCGGAACGGGCTGGAGTTCCTCGAGGCGATTCGGGCGGACCGACCGGACCTGCCGTTCTTCCTGTTCACGGGCAAGGGGAGCGAGGAGATCGCGAGCGACGCCATCTCGGCCGGTGTCACCGATTATCTCCAGAAGGAGACGGGGACCGAGCAGTACGCTCTGCTCGCCAACCGCGTCGTCAACGCCGTCGAGCGAGCGCGTGCGGAACAGGCCGAACAACGACACCTCCGGGCGATCGAGACCGCCCAGGAGGGCATCAGTATTCTCAACGCGGACGGGGAGTTCATCTACGTCAACGACGCCTACGTCGCGCTCTACGGGTACGACCGGGCAGAACTGCTCGGTGCGCACTGGTCGCTCCTCTACCCCGACCGGGACACCCAGGAGATCCAGAAGGAGATACTCCCGGCGGTGCGGGAACACGGGTTCTGGCGGGGGGAGACGACTGGCCTCCGCGCGGACGGGAGCACGTTCATCGAGGACCACCGGCTCGCGACGACCGACCACGGCGAACTCGTCTGTACAGTGCTCGATACGACCGACCACCGGCGACACCGACAGGCGATCGAGGAGCTACACAGTACCGCCCGCGCGTTCATCCAGGCCGAGACCGCCGAGGAGGTCGCGGAGATCGCTGCCACGGCGGTTCGCGACATCCTCGATATGCCTGCCAACGGGGTCCACCGCTACGACGAGACCGATAACGGATTGGTCCCGGTCGCGTGGACCGACCGGACGGAGGAACTCGTCGGCGAACCACCGGTCTTCGAACCGGGCGAGGGGATCGCCTGGAACGCGTTCGCGTCGGGCGAACCGCTGGTGTACGACGATATCGCGACGAACGACGACCGGTACAACCCGGACACGCCGATCCGGAGCCAGTTAGCCCTCCCGCTGGACGGCCGCGGGGTCCACCTCATCGGGTCGCCGGAACCCGCCGCGTTCGACGAGACGGACGTCTCACTCGCGAAAACGGTCGCCGCGCACGCGACGGCGGCGCTCGAACGCGTCGAGCGCGAGCAGGAACTCAGCCGACAGAACGAACGGCTCGCGACGTTCACCGACATCGTGAGCCACGACCTGCGAAACCCACTCAACGTCGCGATCGGCCGCCTGGAGTTGGCAGAAGACGCGTGTGACTGCCCGCATCTCGCGGATGTCGACCAGGCACTGCAGCGGACGGAAACATTACTCGACGATCTCCACGCGTTCGCCCGGGCCGGGACGGCGACGCTCGACCCTGAAAACGTCAACCTCTCGAACAGCAGTCGCGCGTGCTGGGAGCACGTCGAGACGGGGCCAGCGACGCTCGTCACCGACGCCCAGCAGGTGATCACCGCCGACCGGAGCCGCCTCCAGGAACTGCTGGAGAATCTCTTTCGCAATGCGGTCGAGCACGGGGGCGATGGGGTGACCATTACCGTCGGTGATCTGGAAGACGGGTTCTACGTCGCCGACGACGGGCACGGAATTTCGGCCGAGGACACGGAAGTCGTGTTCGACTACGGGTATTCGACCAGCGAGGACGGAACGGGGTTCGGGCTCTCGATCGTCCGGGAGATCGCCGACGCGCACGACTGGGAGCTCCGCGTCACCGACAGCGACGCGGGCGGCGCGCGCTTCGAGATCCGCGATGTCGAGACCGGCGGGCCGTGACCGACCCCGCGGCGCGGTCCAGCGACGTGATCGGGACGACCGCCGCCGCGAATCGGTGCCCCTGAGAACGGCACCCGGAGCGGGTGAACACCGTCGCTGGCCGGGGGCCGACGACGGTTTCGGGTCCGGCCCCGAGTCTCGGGCCTCGGTCGGAAGCCGGGGGCCGCTCGCCCGCCGTCCGGTGGCTGTCGCGCGACTCGATCCAGGCGGTCCCGTCGAGGAGCTACCGGCGATCCGGTCCCTCGCCGGCGGACCCGGCTGGGCTCGGCCGCGCCGTGACGGTCGTGATGACGCCGAGGAAGGCGGTGGAGGCGGACTCGACGGTCAGCCCCGCCTCGTCGACGAGGGCGAGCGGTTCCTGCGTCCACCGACAGCCCATCTTCTCGTAGTGGGCGTCCGCGCGCCACTCCTGGAACCGCGCGAGCGGACCCACGTCGCTGCGGCCGTGCTCGACGAGGCGGATCTCACCGCCCGGGCGACAGACCCGCTCCATCTCGCGCAGCGCGGCGACGGGGTCGGGGAACGTACACGTCGACAGCGCCGAGACGACCGTGTCGAAGCTGTCGTCGGGGAACTCGAGCGCCTGCGCGTCCATCCGGCGGAGCGTTCCGTCCAGTTCCAGCCCGTCGAGCGTCGCCGCAGCGCTCTCCAGCATCTCCGGGCTGATGTCGATCCCGACGAGGTCGACATCGGCGGGGAGATAGCGGAAGTTCGTCCCGGTGCCGCAGGCGACGTCGAGCACGCGTCCGGTCGCGTCGCCGAACTGCCGGCGGCGGAACCGGCCGGTCACCAGCCGGTCGACCGCCTCGAAGCGGTCGATCCGGTCGGCGTACGTCGCGTAGATGTCCTCGATGTCCCCGGCGGACATCGACCGCTCCCCCGCCGGGTCGTCGGCGACGGGATCGCCGTCGAGCGAGCGGTCGGAGCGGTCGGGGGAGGGCTGTTCGCGGCGACCGACGGGGGCGGTCTCACCTGCGTCCATACCGATCGGTCCCGCCGCTACCGACATAAGTATTATCGAATATTTGATGAATTAACGGCGGCGTTTCAAAACTGTCGTTGAGCGGTCGCCCGGTGTCGACCCCGGTCGGCGGCGACGGCGGGCCGGATCCGGGCGGTTCGGCTCAACGGCGCTTTCGTAATCCGTCCGAGGAGTTCGTGTGGCGGCGGGTCACCTGCGCCGGACGCGCTCGGTCCGCTGGACGGTCGCGGACTCGTCGAGGCGACAGCGGAGCGCGTCGTCCCCGTGGCGCAGGACGACCTCGTACTCGGCGGGGTCGGTGGCGACGCGCTCGGCGGTCCACCGCCCCTCGTAGAGGTGGTCGTTGAACGTCCAGAGCCCGCGGGTCGCGATGTCGACGCCGCGCTCCCGGTGGAAGGCGACCGACGCGGGGTGGTAGGCGACGCCGTAGGTCAGCAGGGCGGTGTACCCGCGCAGACACTCCCGGCAGCGGTCGACGGCCAGCAACGAGTCGGCTTCGGGGAACGGCGACTCGTCGATGTCCCGGACCTCCGTCGACAGTGGTCCGGCGCACTGGGGACAGACGCCCCGGCGGACCTGCGCGTAGTCCATGGCCTGTTTCCGCTCGACGCTCCGGACCAGCTCCTCGCCCTCCAGCGACCGGACCTGTGCCGGCGTCACCGTGTAGTTCGAGACCGGCCGCTCGCAGGCCGTACACTCGACGAGGAAGAACTGGTGGTGGAGCCGTGCCCGGAGCGACCGCTCGCCGCAGAACGGGCACCGCCCGTCGGTCTCGACCGGCTCGAACTCGGGGGGACGCTCGTAGTTCCCCGAGAGGACGAACCGGACGACCCGTTCGCCGGCGTGGGTCAGCGAGTAGCCGCTCTCGCCCTTCCGGAGGAAGGTCCCGGCCAGTTCCCCGAGGTGGTAGGAGAGCTTCGAGGTGTTGTCCACGTCGACGCGGTCGTACACCTCCGAGAACGCCAGTTCGGTGGGCCCCGCGTTCACCTCGTCGAGTTCCGCCTGAGCCCGCGCGACGGCCCGGAGAATCTCGACCCGGGTCTCGTCGGACAGCAGCGCGAACGCGTCCGCGGCGGACCGGTCCGACCCCATCAGTCCCGGTCGCGACCACGACCGCCGGGCGTAAAAAGATTCCAGCGTGCGCGTACCGCGAGGGCGGAACCGCGGACCGAGGCGACGGGCGGTGTCTCGGGAACCAGGACGGTCCGCGGGCGAAGCGTCCCCACTGTCGGGGCCCGCTCCGTTTCGACGCCGGCGACCGCCGGGGTTTTCCCCAGTCGCACCCGAGCGCCCCCATGGAACTGTCCGCCGTCGACCTCTCGCCGGTCCCGGAGGGCGGGACCGCGACCGAGGCGTACGAGCAGACCGTCGAGGCCGCGCGGCAGGCCGAGCGGCTCGGCTACACCCGATTCTGGGTCGCGGAGCACCACGGCCGCGCCGCGACGCTCGCGGGGACGACCCCCGAAGTGCTGCTCGGCCACCTGGCCGCCGAGACCGACGCCATCCGGATCGGGTCGGGTGCAGTCCTGCTCAACCACTACAGCCCGCTGAAGGTCGCCGAGCAGTTCGGCGCCTTGGACGCGCTCGCGCCGGGCCGGGTCGACGCCGGGCTCGGCCGGGCCAACGAGTCGCCGGCGGTCGACCGGGCGCTCGGGACCGACCGCCGCGTCGAGGACCCCGACGCGGACCACCGCGAGAAGGTCGAGGCGGTCGCCTCGCACCTCTACGACGACTTCCCCGGAGACCACCCCTACGCCGACATCGAGATCCCGGGATCCGCCGAGGGGCCGGCCGTCCCGTGGGTGCTCGGGTCGAGTCCGTCGAGCGCCGAGATCGCGGCCGAACTCGGTCTGCCCTACTGCTTCGCGGCGTTCATCCGCCCGGGGTACGCCGTCCGGGCCTTCGAGACCTACCGCGAACAGTTCGAACCCTCGGACCTGGCCGGCGGGGTCGACGAGCCGCGGGGGATCGTCGCCGTCAACGCCGTCTGCGCCGAGACCGACCGGGCGGCCGCGCGGTTGCGCGCGGTCGCCGAGGTGGTCTTCCGCCGGATGGCCCGCGGCGAGGTCGGGACGCCGTCCACCGTCGAAGAAGCGGTCGACGAACTCGGCGGCGTCCCCGAGCCGACGCCGGAGCGGCTCGACGACGGCGAGTGGCCCCGCGCGATCTCCGGGAGCCCGGAGCGGCTGGCCGGGCTACTCGACCAGCTCGCCGACCGCGCCGGCGTCGACGAGGTGATGATCCAGCACGCGGTGCCCGACCACGGGGACGCGCTGCGCTCCCACGAATTGATCGCCGAGGGCGTCGGTCTCTCCGGTCGGTAACCGCGAGGCCGGTCGCCGCTACCCGGTTACATCGGTGTCGCCCGAGATACATACGACCGCGACTCCAACGTTCGAGCCATGGACGACGCTCCCGAGCGCGACGGCCCGGTGATTCCAGCGACCGCCCGGATGGGGCGGACGGCGCTGACCGTCGCGGACCTGGCGGAGACGGTCGCGTTCTACCGCGATGTCGTCGGACTCGCGGTTCAGAGCCGGAGCGAACGGGCGGCGACGCTCGGCGCCGGCGGGCGGCCGCTACTAGAACTGCGCCGGGAGGCGGACGCGCCCCCGAGAGCGCGGGGACAGGCGGGGCTCTTTCACAACGCTTTCCGGGTCCCCGACCGGGCGGCGCTCGGCGCCGCGCTCGACCGGATCCGCGACCGTGGGGCCCTCGACGGCGCATCGGACCACCACGTCAGCGAGGCGCTGTACTGCACCGACCCGGAGGGCAACGGCGTCGAAGTGTACGCGGACAGGCCCCGCGAGGAGTGGCCCCGGGCGGACGACGGCACGGCCGAGATCGGCACGGTCCCGCTCGACCTCGACGCCCTCGCCGGGGAGTCCGACGGCGCCGACGCGGCCCCGCCCGGGACGGACCTGGGCCACGTCCACCTGGAGGTCCCGTCGCTCGACCGGGCGCGGTCGTTCTACGCCGACCGGCTGGGGCTCGGGGTGCAGACGGAGACGCGGGGCGCCGCCTTCCTCGCGGCGGGCGACTACCACCACCACGTCGGCGCCAACACGTGGAACGGCCGGTCCGAGCCCGCGGGCGGCCGCGGGCTGGCGTGGTTCGAGTTCCTGCTGCCCGACGCCGAGGCGGTCGCGACCGCCCGCAGTCGGCTCTCGGCCGCCGACGTTACCGTGACCGACCGCGAGACCGGCTTCGAAGTCGCCGACTCCGACGGGATCGCCGTCCGGTTCCGGGCCGGTTCGGACCCGCCGGAGTCGTAGCCGTCGTCCGGGAGCGAGAACGCACGCCGGCCGGGAACAGCCGCCGCGGTCGGCTGCGGACCGTCGAGGTTCGTTCACTTCCACTCCGCTCACCGAACGTTGATATCGGCGGGGGCGATACTCGGGGGTAGATGTACGCCGTCGTGGGCTGTAGCGACTGTTCGATGCTCTGGGTCGTCGAGGGGCGGCCGGAGACCAGCCAGTGTCCCCGCTGCGGGACGACCCGCCAGTACGAAAAGCGCAAGAAGTTCGTCACGACCGACGAGGAGGACCACGCCCGCGAGGTGCGCGCGTCGATGCTCGCCAACCGGCAGGGTCACGGCGACGCCTTCGCCGAACTCGACTCGTTCACCGAGATGGAGCGCCAGCTCGACGACGCGGGCCCCTCCGACGAGGAGTACCTGGAGGGGTCGGGGCTGGACGCCGACGCGGTCGCCGAAGCGGGCGACCGGACGATGGACTCGGGGGGGTCGAAGAGCCGCAAGGAGCGCGTCCGCGAGGCCGTCCGCGAACTCGACGAGGCGACCGAGGAGGCTGTCGTCGACTACGCCGCCGAGCGCGGCGTCGACGCCGAGTACACCCGGAAGACGCTGGAGAAACTGGTCCGCGCCGGCGAGGCGACCGAGAACCGGGGCGTCTATCGATTGCTGTAGGTACCCTCCAGACTAGTCAACCGAACGGAAAGACACTTGCGGCGGCCGACCCAACCCTCGCTCGATGGATCCCGACTCGCTGCGAGCGCTCGGTCGGCGGTTCTGGTACGCCTGGGGGACGGTGACGCTGGCGAGCATCGCCGCCGTGCTCGCCACGACGGTCGTCGTCGCGCCGGCGGATCCGTGGCTGGTCGCGCTCACGGGGGTACTCGCGGTCGTCTTCGTGGCGCTCGCCACGGTGTCGCAGACGCAGGGCGACAGGCTCGACGCCGCGGGAACGGTCGTCGCGGCCGTCGGCTGGGCGGTCTGGAGCGTCGGCGCGGCAGTCGGGTTCCCCGGCCGGACCTTCTGGACAGGGTGGACGCTCATCGCTGTCGGCGCCGCCGTCGGGCTCTGGGCCGACCACGGCCACCGCGTCCGGGCCGCCGTCGGGGTCTAGCCCCAGACGACGAACAGCAGCGCGAACACCGGGACGGCGACGAAGTAGACCAGCCCGAAGACGAACAGGTTCGTGGGGATCTTCCCCTCCTCTTTCTCCTCGTCGAGCGTCTCGTGGTCGATGGCGTCGTGGAACTGCGCGGGGATGTCCTCGCGGACGGTGGCCCGCGTGCGGAACCGGTCCAGCGGGTCCCACCCCGTGAGCCCGAGCTTCCAGGCCGCCGAGACGATCCAGACGATCCCGAGGACGGGCACGAGAAAGAGGAGCACGAGCCCGACGACCGGGTGGACGACGCCGGCGTCGATCGCGCCCCCGACCAGCGAGACGGTCGCGACCGGCAACACGATCCCCCCGGCCGCCGCGTAGATCGGCGCCCTGTCGTCCATGGTCCGGTACCAGGGAGGCGACGGGCAAAGGCGTTTCTCCGGTGGAACTGGTCGACGGCGGCCACGGAGGAGGCACGGCGGCCACGGGCGGCCGAAAGCGGTGTCGAGCAGCCGCTCAGACCAGGCCGAGCGCCTTCGCGGCGCCTGCGAGGGCGGCCAGCGTCGTCGCCGCGAGCTTCACGAGCCGCATGACCCGGGTCGCGCGGCGCACCGGCGCGTCGGCGTCGTCCCCGTCGTCACACTCGCTGCCGTGATCGGTGGATCCCCCGTGGTCTCCCCCGGGTCCGTCGTTCCCCCTGGGTTCGCCGTTCCCCCTGGTTCCCCGGTTCTTCCCGTCCCCCCGATCCCCGCGGTCCCGACCCTCCCCGTCGTTCGCGGGAGCGCTGCGGTCGGTCGTGCGGACGCTGCGGTCCGCGGTGCTGTTGGTGGGCATGGGTGTGGGCGCGCCCGCCGGGACTCCCGGTCGGACCCACCCGAACTACCGGAGGACGACAGGTAAACGCCAGCCGTCACCGGAGCGGAAGTGAAACCGGGGCCGATACTCCGGACTGAAAAGATCTGTGGCTGTCAGGTACCGATCCCCGTCCGGTGTGTTCGGGGTCGGGGTCGGACCGAGGTCACCGACCGAGTTCCTCGTGGGCGCTGGAGAGGTGCCGGGACGCCAGCGCCGAGACCAGGGAGAGTTCGCCCGCGAGCGCGCCGGCGGCGATGACCTCCGCGAGCGCGTCGGCGTTCGAGCCCACGGGGTCGCCGCCGCCCGCGAACCCCATCACGTCGAGCATCTCCGACTGGGTGGCCAGGTCGGTGCCGCCGCCGACGGTCCCGACCTGCAGGCTGGCGAGGTTGACGCTGGCGTACAGTTCGTCCTTGCGGGCCTCGACGGTGGTGATGCAGTTGGAGCCCTCGACGACGTGGGCCTCGTCCTGGCCGGTGGCGATGAACACGCCGGCGACGACGTTGGCCGCCTGGGCGTTGAACCCCAGGCTCCCCGCCTTGGCGCTGCCGATCAGGTTCTTGCGGGTGTTGGCCTCCTCGATGGCCTCGGGGGTGGTGCCGAAGCGCTCCTCGACGACCTCGCGCGGGATGGTCACGTCCGCGGTGACGGTGTGGCCCCGGCCCTCGACGGCGTTGATGGCGGCAGGTTTCTTGTCGACGCAGAGGTTGCCCGACAGCGCGACGAGGGAGGCGGGGGTCTCCTCCTCGACGACCTCGGCGGCCGCCCGCGTCGCGATGGTCGCCATGTTCATCCCGTTGGCGTCGCCCGTGTCGTAGGAGAAGCGCAGGAACACGGAGTCGCCGACGAGGTAGGGCGTCACCGACTGGAGCCGGCCGTGGTTCGTCGTCGACTCTGCGGCCTCGGCGAGGCGCTGTTCGTTGTCCTCGACCCACTCGGCGACCTCGGCGCCCTCCGCGACGCCGTCGACGCGGAAGACCGGCGCGCGGGTCATCCCGCGCTTGGTGACGCGGGCGGTCGCGCCGCCGGCCGCGGAGATGGCCGAACAGCCCCGGTTGACGCTGGCGACCAGCGCGCCTTCGGTGGTGGCGATGGGGAGGTAGAAGTCGCCGTCGGCGGCCTCGCCGCGGACTTCGACGGGGCCGGCGACGCCGACGGGGAGTTGCGCCCCGCCGACGAGGTTCTCGATGTTCGACTCGGCCGATTCCGCGGCGAACGCGTAGTCGCCGGTCGCCGAGAGGTCGACGCCCGTCTCGCGCTCGACGACCAGCCGGCGGGCGGTCGCCGCGGTCTCGGCGTCGGCGTGGTCGTCGAGTTCGTAGAGCCGCAGGTCGCCGTCGGCGACGCGGTCGGCCAGCGCCTCGGGGTCGGCCCCCCCGTCGGCGCTCGCGTCGCCGGCGTCGGAGTCGTCTGTCATGCCCGGAGCCTCGCGGTCGACGCCCCTAACAGTTGCTGTCGCCGGCGGCGGTCGCGGTCGCCGCCCGTGGCGGTCGCTCCCGGATCACTCGCCGGCGGCGGTCGCGCTCCGCGGTACCGTTCAGTCCTCAGCGGTCGCGGTCGCCGCCGGTGAGCCGCCCGAGCGCCTCGACGAGGCGGTCCAGCGGCTGGCTCGTGAGCAGCGAGACGAGCCGCTCGCTGCGGTCGTAGACCCGCTGGAGTTCGCGGACCTGTTCGAGGTGGTACTGGGCGCGCTCGCCCTCGGCGTCCTCGAGTGCCGCCTCGGCCTCGTCGAGCGCGCGGGTCATGATCCGGATCTCGCGGGTGACTTCCTGGCTCAGGAACTGCTGGAAGACGTACCACAGGTCCGTCTCGGCCTCGAAGAAGGCCTTCTTGCCCTCGCCGGGCAGCGACCGCCGGTGGACGAGGTGGAACCGCTCCAGGGTGTTCATCGCGGTGCTGACCGTCGACTTGGCGTAGCCGCTCTCCGCGACGAGCTCGTCCAGCGAGACCGGCTCGGGCTCGAACAGCAGGATGCCGAACAGCCGCCCGTAGCTGCGCTTGGCGCCGTAGACCTCCGCGCTGCGCTCGACGGCGTCGATGACCGCCGCGCGCGCCGACTCGACCGGGTCCTCGGAGTCTGTGTCGCTCATGTGTCGGTGTGTCCCCGGCGGCCCGCGTTCCGCGGCCGGCCGCCGGCGGCGTGTCTCCACCTCGGGACCCCCAACGCTTAAATCGTTCTATGCAGAATATTTTGTATATGCCGAATATTCCGATAGCAGCAGACGGTGGTACCGTCGAGCCCGGTGACGGCGACGGAGTGGTCCTCCGGGGCAGCGGCATCGAGAAGTCCTACGACTCGCGGCTCCCGTGGGGTCGCGGTGTGGAGGTGTTAGACGGCGTCGACGTGGAGATCCGGGCGGGCGAGATCGTCGGGATCGTCGGCGCCAACGGGTCGGGGAAGTCGACGCTGATGCAGATCCTCGTCGGCGCGCTCGACGCGGACGCGGGGTCGGTCGACCGCTCCGGCCGTGTCGGCTGGTGTCCCCAGGAGTCGCTTTTGTACGACCGGCTGACCGTCGCGGAGACGTTCGACCTGTTCGGCGCCGCGTACGGGCTCTCCGAGGCGGCCGTCGCCGACGCTCGCGAACGGCTCGCCGACCGCCTCGACTTCGAACAGTTCCTCGACTACCAGGTCCGGAACCTCAGCGGCGGCAACCGCCAGAAGGTCAACCTCGCGGTCGCGCTGCTGCACGACCCCGACGTGCTCCTGCTCGACGAACCGTACACCGGCTTCGACTGGGAGACCTACCTCGCGTTCTGGGAGCTCACCGAGGAGCTGACCGACGGCGGGACCGCCATCGCGATCATCTCCCACTTCGTCAGCGAACGCGAGCGCTTCGACCGGATCTACGAACTCCGGGACGGCGACCTCGTCGAGACCGACCCCGAAGCCGGCGGGAGCGGTCGCGCCGCGGCTGACCGCGACGGAAGCGGCGAGGGGTCGGTCGCCGACCCGACGGAGGTGGCGTAGATGGGCGGGGGCGCGAACGCCGCCGGCGACCGGGCGGCCGGCGACTCCACTGCCGGTCGCACCCGCCGCGACCGGCTCGCGACCGGCCTGCTCGCGCACGTCCGGGAGTTCCTCCGGGAACCCGTCCACGTCGTCCTGCTGGTCGCGCTCCCGCCGCTGGTCGTCGAGGGGTACGGCCGCGCGATGGCCTCGTTCCCGGAGTTCCCCTACATGACGACGGTCCCGGCGACGCTCGGCCGGGTCAACGGCGCCGTCTTCGCCGCCGCCTTCCTCGCGGGCCTGATCGGTCTCTTCCAGGTCGTCAGCGCCGTGCAGGCCGACGGCCGCCTCGCGGTCTGTGGCTTCTCCCGCGCCGAGATCTTCGTCTCCCGGCTGGGGACCGTCCTCGCGGTGAGCGTCGGCTCGGCGGCCGTCACGTTCGGCGCGCTGTGGTGGCGCGTCGACGTGGCCGCGCCCGCGGCCGCCTTCGGGGCGCTGGCGCTCGCGGCGCTGACCTACGGCCTCATCGGCGTGCTCGTCGGGACCGTCCTCCCGCGCGAACTGGAGGGGTCGCTCGTACTCGTGTTCGTCGCGGACTTCGACGACTTCCTCGCCAGCGGGATCGTCGACGTGGACTCCCCCGTCGTGAACCTCCTCCCGCTGCACTACCCCCACGCCCTCTTCCGGTCGGCCGTGCTGGAGGGGTCGGTCCCGACCGACGACGTGCTGGCGGGGCTGGCGTACCTCGCGGTCCTGTTCGCGCTCGTCCTCGGCGCCTACGTCCGCGTCGCGAACAGGGGTGAGGGCGCGTGAGCGTCGACGGCGCCCCCGGGTCGTCGGCCGCTTCCGGGAGCCGGCGCTCGACCGCGCTGGCCGCCTTCGCGAGCGGCGTCCGCGAGTACGCCCGCACGCCGGTCCTGCTGGCCCTGTTCGTCTTCCTCCCCGCCTACCTGATCGGCGCGTTCACCCGGCTGGTGCCCGCGACGACCGCACCGCTGGACGTGCCGGGGAGCGGGACCCAGACCGTCGAGCTGGCGAGCGTCTACGCGGTGTTCATGGTCCCGCTCGTCGGCGCGCTCGTCGGCGCGCTGGCCGGGGTGTTCCTGATGCAGACGGCCCGCGACGCCGACGCCCGCCTCGTCGTCGCGGGCGCGAACCCGGCATCGGTTCTGCTCGCCCGGTTCGGCCTGCTGGCCGTCGTCGGGACCGTCGTCGCCGGCGTCTCCGTGGGGACGGCCGCGACCGTCTTCGTCCCCGAACGGCCGCTCGTCCTCGCCGGCGCGACCCTGCTGGCCGCCCTCGTCTACGGCCTGCTCGGCGTGCTCGCCGGGCTCGTCGTCGACCGGCTGGCCGGCGTCTACCTCGCGCTGTTCGGCACGATGCTCGATATCTTCCTCGTCCAGAACCCGCTGGCGGACCCGCCCGAGTATGCCCGCCTCCTCCCCGGCCACGCGCCCGTCGAACTCGCTGTCGACGCCGGTTTCTCGACCGAGATCGCGCTGTCGACTGCCGGTGAGGGTGCCGCCTACCTGCTCGTCGTCGGCGTCGTAACTGCCCTCGCACTGTACGGCTCGATGCGCGTCTCGTGAGCGGGTGTTCGGGATATCGGTGTACATCGGGCGCCTGTCACCGCCGGGATGTCCGGCACGATTGAAGCGATCGCAAGCAGCGTGAAAGCCCCCGATTGCTCCGGTCGCGCGGCTTGCTGCGCGCCTCGCTCGCTCCGCTCGCTACGGTGCTTGCGGCGCCGTGCTTCCCGGAGCAATCCGCCCCTTTCATTCCCACCCGCATAGACCGACGACCAAGTCTGTGCGGGTGGGAATGAAAGGGGCGACGCGTTCGACGACGGCGGGCGACGAAAGCACCACAGGCCCCGAAGACGAGCGAAGCGAGTCTTCGGCGGTCGAGGAGCACAGCGAGCCCCCCGAGTCGAACGCGTCGGGGCTTTCACGCTGTTCGCGGTCGCAGTCGAGGGAGACTCACGGAGCCAGTTCCATTTCGACACTCGACACACCCGACCGCCCGAACGCTTACCAACGACACCGCCGCAGTTCTGACCATGACAGCGGCCGCGGACCTGGTGCTCACGAACGCGGAGATACACACGCTGACCGACCCCGACGAGACCGCCGAGGCCCTCGCGGTCCGGGACGGCCGGATCGTCGCGGTCGGGTCGGCCTTCGACGTGGACCACCTCGCGGGCGTCGAGACGACGGTTCGGGACTGCGGGGGACGGGTCGTTCTCCCCGGCTTCGTCGACGCCCACACCCACCTGCCGATGGTCGGGCGGCGGCTGGTCAACGCCGACCTCTCGGCGGCCGACTCGCCCGAGGAGGCGGTCGACCTGCTCGCGGCCCGCGCCGGCGAACTCGACGCCGCGGACGGTCCGGACCGGGAGTGGGTGCTGGGCTTCGGCTACGACGAGAGCGTGTGGGACGACGACCGATATCTCACCGCCGCGGATCTGGACGGGGTGGACACCGACCGGCCGGTCGCCGCCGTCCGCGAGGACATGCACCTCGCGTCGCTCGACACGAGGGCGCTCGACCGCCTGCGCGACGGGATGCCCGACTCCGACGTGCAGACCCGGGCGGGCGAACCGACGGGGGTCGTCGTCGAGGACGCCCTCGACGAACTCTGGGCCGCTATCGAACCCGACCGGCTCGCGATGCGGCGAGCGGTTCACGCCGCCACCGAACGGGCCACGGAACTCGGCGTCGCCGGCGTCCACGACATGGTGCGACGCTCGGAGGCGCCGGCAGTCTACCGCGAACTCGACCGGGTGGGCGAACTCCCGATCCGGGTACGGCTCAACTACTGGAGCGACCACCTCGACGCGGTCGAGGAACTCGGCCTCCGGACCAACCACGGCAGCGACCGCGTCCGGACGGGGGCGATCAAGACCTACACCGACGGCTCCATCGGCGGCCGCACTGCGAAGCTCTCCGAGCCGTACGCCGACAGTGAGCGCGCGGACGGCGACTCCGGAGAAACCGCCGAGGAGAACCGCGGCCAGTGGGTCGTCGACCCGGCGGAGCTCCGCGATATCGTCGCCCGCGCGGCGGCGGCGGACCTGCAGGTGGCCGTCCACGCCATCGGCGACGAGGCGGTCCGCGAGACGCTGGACGCCCTCGAATCCGCCGACGGCGCCCGCCACCGGATCGAACACGCCGAGGTGCTGACCGACGACCTGGTCGACCGACTCGCCGCGAGCGACGTCGTCGCGTCGATGCAGCCGAACTTCCTGAAGTGGGCCCGCGAGGACGGCCTCTACGCCGACCGCCTCGGCGACGAACGGCGGCTGACGTCGAACCGGTTCGGCGACCTCCTCGACGCGGGCGCGGCCCTGGCGTTCGGGAGCGACTGCATGCCGCTGGACCCGCTGTTCGGCGTCGAACAGGCCGTCACGGCGCCCGACGACCGCCAGCGGCTCTCGGTCACCGAAGCGTTGCGAGCGTACACGAGCGGCGCCGCCCACGCGGGTTTCGACGAGGACCGCCTCGGCACCGTCGAGGAGGGCAAACTTGCCGATCTGGTCGTCCTCGACCGGTCGCCGTGGGCCGTCGACCCCGGCGAGGTCGCCGACATCGACGTGCGGACGACGGTGGTCGGCGGCGAGGTCGTCTTCGACCGGGGCGGCGCGAAGTGAGCCGTCGTCCGGCGCGAACCGGCGGACGGCCCGGCGGTTCCGGAACCCAAAGCTAGAGGGGCAGTCGGTCCCTGCGAACGGGCACATGGCCGTCCGCCAGCGGGTCCGGGACGCCCTCTTCGTCTTTCCGGCGCTCCTGGACAGGTTCGGGATCGCGGACCGCGAGAAGTCCGGCGAGGCGTTCGACCTGGCGCTGCCGGTGATGGTCACCGGCGCGCTGCGGGTGCTGTTGCGCGTCGCCGACTTCCTGATGGTCGGGATCGCGCTGGGCGACGCCGCCATCGCGGGCCTCGAACTGGGCTTCCAGTACTACTTCATCGGCTTCGGCCTCTCGCTGGCGGTCTCCTCGGGGACGATCAGCGTCGTCTCGCGGCTCCAGGGCGCCGATCGGCCCGACCGGGCGGACCTGGCGGTCAAGCAGTCGCTGTGGCTGGCGCTGGCGATATCGCTGCCGCTGACGGCCGTCGCGTGGGTCTACGCCGAGCCGCTGGTCGGGCTGCTGACGGACGACGCCGCGGCCATCGACTACGGGGCGACGTACCTGTCGATCGTGATGCTGTCGATGGCGCCGCGGTTCTGGTCGATGGTCGCCTCGCGGGCGCTGGCCGGCAGCGCCGACACGCGGACGCCGATGTACGTCCGGCTGACGACGCTGCCGACCAACGTCGTCCTCAACGCCGCGCTCATCTTCGGCCTCGGGCCGGCGCCGGAACTGGGCATCGCCGGCGCCGCCATCGGGACGGCCGTCGCCAACGCGCTCGCGGCCGCGGTCTTCCTCGCGCTGCTGGTCTCGGGCGACTACGCCGTCGCGCTCCCGCTCGGCGGCCGACAGCTCGACCTCGGGCTCGGCAAGGAGATCCTCCGCGTCGGCGTCCCGCTGTCGGGGATGCGCCTGCTGCAGACGTTCGGCCGGTTCCCCTTCCTGTTCATCCTCGGCCAGCTCGGCGTCGGCGCGGTCGCCGCCTACGCCATCGGGCGCCGCGTAATGTTGCTGGCGTTGATGCCCGCGTGGGGCTACTCGACGGCGGCGTCGACGCTCGTCGGCCAGTACGTCGGCTCGGGCGACGACGAGAACGCCGCCGAGTACGGCTGGCAGACGCTGCGGATCGCGCTGGCCACCCAGCTGCTCGTCGCCGCGGTCCTCGTCGCTGCGGCCCGGCCGGTCGCCGTCGCCTTCGGCACGAACGAGGTCGACCTGACGGTGCAGTTCATCCGGGTGTTCGGCCTCGCCGTCGCCGGGTTCTCCGTCTCGCGGACGATGCGCGGCAGCCTCCGCGGCGCCGGCGACACCCGCTGGCCGCTCTACGGCACGGTACTCGGCACCTACGTCGTCCGGCTCCCGGTCGCGTCGCTGGCGCTACCCGCGGGGTTCGCCGTCACCGTCCTCGGGGTGTCGGTCCCGCTCGGGGCGAGCATGGGATACACCGCAGTCTTCGCGGCCATCGTCGCGGACTTCTACGTGAAGGCGGCGGTCAACACCGGCCGCTTCCGGTCAGGCAAGTGGCGCGACGTGGCCCGCGCCTCCGGCGTCGGCGCCGGCGCCGACGACTGATCAGTCGTCGCGGTAGCGTTCGTACAGCGCCGTCCCGCTCAGCGCCGCCAGGGCCGCACCGACGCCGAAGCCGGGTCCGTCGCCCGAGGTTGTCCCCGTCGGGTCCGTCCCCGACGACGCCCCGTCGTCCGTGGGTTCGGGCGTCGCGGTCGGTGTGGGCGAGGGCATCGCTGTGGGTGTCGGCGACGGGGTCGCGGTCGGCGTGGGCGTCGGCGTGGGCGTCGCCGTCGGCGTGGGCGTCGCCGTCGGCGAGGCCGTCGCGGTCGACGACGGGGTGTCGGTCTCGGGCCCCGTCGCCGTGACCCGCGGGGCGTCCTCGCCGCCGAGTTTGACGAGCCACGCCTCGCTCCGGGGGTCGGCGCTCCGGGACTGGTACTGCGTGACCCCCGCGAAGGCGACGCCGCCGTCGCCCGTCGCGATCAGGTCGCGGACGTTGTTGATCGCTCCGACCGAGACCGTCCGGCTCCAGTTCCCGTCCAGTTCCCCGTCGAGTTCGCCGACCACACCGACTGCCGCCTGGCTGGTCGCGGACTCGGTGCCCTGGCCCGCGACGACGACCCCGTCGTCGGTCGTCGCCACGGCGGTGAACAGCGTCAGCGGGCTGGGCGACAGTCGACGGGTCGCCTGCCCCTCGCCGCTCCCGTCGACCGAGAGCACCCAGCCGTCGGCCGTCTCGAAGGTACTGTTCGCCGCGTAGCCGGCCGCGACGTAGCCGTCGCCGTCGGCCGCGAGGTCGACCAGCTGGTTCTGCGCGAGGGGGTCGCCGTCGGTCGGCGCGGTGAACGCCTCGCGCCACTGGATCTCGTCGTCGGCGTCGGCGCGGAACAGGACCGACCGGACCGACGCCCCGTCGCCCGACGACTGGACGACCGCCACACCCACGTACCCGTCGCCGTCGGGCACGACGCGCAGGATCTCGGACTGCTCGTCGGTCAACAGCCGCGTCCGCGACCGCTCCTCGCCGTCGGCCCCGACCCTGAGGACGAGCCCGCTCGCCGAGCGGTTCCGGACGCTCGCACCGGCGACCAGGTAGCCGTCGCCGGTGGCGATCGCGTCGCGCGCGAGCAGGCGCCCGCTCGACTCGCCGTCGGTGTCCACCTCGTAGGTCTCCCACCACTGTATCTCCCCGTCTGGACCCGTCCGGACGAGCGAACCCGTGCCGGACTGGACGTGGAAGCCGACCAGCGCGTAGCCGTCGCCGTCGACGGCCGGGATGTGCGTCTGGAACCGCGGCGGGTCGTGGTCCTCGCTCTCGACCGTCGCCATCCACTCCCCCTCCCCGCTCGTCGCGTCCGTGCCGAACAGCCACCCCGGGATCCCCGACGCCTGCGCCCCCGACTGGCCCAGCACGACGTACCGGTCGCCGTCCTCGACCACCGAGGTCGCGGCGTTGTACGTGGCGTCGGAGTACGTCCGGTTCCAGCGCAGCGGCAACTCGTCGGCGCCGCCCGCACCGTCGCGCGGCGACGCCCCGGCTGTCCCCCCGAGTGCGACGCCGGCGGCCACCAGTCCGGCACCGGTCAGCACCCGTCGTCTCGACAGACCATCTGTCATACAGTCGTCAGTCGCGGCGGCCCGGTCATAAATGGCCCCCATTCGGCGGCGATACCGGCCGGTCCGAGCGGGGTCGGCCCGGCGGACAAACGGGGGCTTTAGGTCGGTGGCCGCGGAATCGCCGCCCATGAGCTACGCGACGAAGTTCACGCTCGGGACGATCGGCATCGCCGCACTGCTCGCGCTCGCGCTCGTCGTCGTCTTCCTGTCGTAAGCGGCGTCCGGCGGGCCCGTCGCGGCGGGTCACTCCCCGTCGGTCGACCCACCTCGCAGCCGGGCCAGTAGCGCGCTCCCGCCCAGCGCCGCCAGCGTCGCGCCGACGCCGAAGCCGGGGCCGTCCTCGGAGGCGGTCGTCGACCGCTCGGCCGGCGCCGGTTCGGCCGTTTCGGCCGACGCCGGGGTGGTGTCCGGGGCGGGCGTGTCCGTCGGCGGCGCGTCAGTCGGCGTGTCCGTCGGCGGCGCGTCAGTCGGCGTGTCCGTCGGCGTCTGTGTCGGCCAGGGGGTCGGCGTCGGCGACGGTGTGGCGGTCGGCGTCGGAGACTCCGTGGCCGTGGGAGTCGGCGTGGCCGTGGGAGTCGGCGTCGGCGTGGCCGTGGGAGTCGGCGTCGGCGTGGCCGTGGGAGTCGGCGTCGGGGTCGCGGTCGGCGTGGGGGTGGCCGTCGGCGTCTCCGCCGGGTCGCCACCGGCTTTGATCGCGAACACGTCTCCGACGGACTCGGCGGTGTAGCGGTTACCGACGAGGACGACGCCGCCGTCGGTCGTCGCAACTGCATCGCTGACTTCCGCGTAGCCCTCGACGACGTCGGTCAGTTCCCAGTTCTCCGAGAGCGAGGTGTCACAGCCCCGGATCCACGGTTTCGTCGTATCGGTCCCGGAACCAGGATAGCTGTTGCCGACGAGTACGTACTCGCCGTCGCGCTCGACGGCTTCGACCACGTACCCGTCGGTGTCGCCGGGCCGGAACACCGAACTGTGTCGTTTCTGGCCGTCGGCGTCGGTCGCCAGGGCCCAGCCGCGGTATCCCTGTTCGTCGGACGCCACGGTGACGTAGCCGACGAAGAGGTACCCGTCGTCGACTTCGGTCGCCGCGAGCAACCACTGCTGGTCGACGGTCTCGTCGTCGAGTTGCTCGCCGTAGGTTTGTGCCCACTCGTGGTCGCCGCCGTCGTCGAGTTTTACGATGTACCCCTCCTGTGACCCCGCGGACTCGTCGTAGCTGCGGTCGTAGGCCGTCCCCGACGCGATGTACCCACTGTCCTCGGTCCGTTCGAATCCGGTTACGAGCGTGTACGAGTACTGGTCGAGGCGTTCCTGCCAGTCCGGTTCGCCGTCCGGTTCGATACCTTTGATCCACGTGTTCGGGTTCTCGATCGCCGAACCGTACCCGGCCAGTACCGCGCCGCCGCCGTCGTCCGGAGCCACGCCGGTCGGGAGGAACGAATCGTACGGCGGGTCGTACGGCCGTTCCCAGACCACTTCCCCGTCCGCGTCCGTGTGCATGAGCGCCGGCCGAGCCGTCGCGTCGTCCTCGCCGGGGTTCTCCGTGCGTTCGCCGGCGAAAAAGCGACCCCCGTCGGTTCCAGCGACTGTATCGACCGTCAGAAACTGTCCGTCGACGGCCCGTGTCCAGGTTGAGTGGGTCCCGCCGTGATTCGAATCGACCGTGACTGACCAGGGGTCGACGGCCTCGTAGTCTTTCCCAGTGTAGCCATCGACTCGGATGCGTCCGTCCGAAACGGACACCGTCTCGGCCACCGGAACCCCCTGCCCGCCGATCGCTCTGTTCCACCGCACCGGCGGTGCCTCGTCCTGGTTCCCCCGGGCGGCCGCCGAACGGGTCCCCAGCTTCGTCGTGATACCCCCCGACAGCGCGGCGCCCCCTGCCAGCAGGACGCCCCGCCGCGAAACGTCGTCGACCATACACCCCCGCTTGGCCCCGTCATCTGTCTTAAATGTTCGCGCCCCGACCCGGGGAGCGCGGTCCCGGCGGTCGACTCGGCCGACCGGCCGATCGGGAACCGATGGGGTTTACCCCGGACGGCCCCTGCCGACGGACATGACCACCTCGCCGAGCCTCGCGCCGGTCGCCGACGGATGTCGCCCGCCGGAGGCCCTCTTCTCGGGAGGGCGTCGCTGATGTTCAGCGAACGTGACCTCCAGCCCGAGCTGGCGGCCGTCCGCGACGAGCACGCGCCCGGCGCCGTCGTCCTCGACTGCGCGCGGGACTTCGAGACGCTGCCGGCCGCCCAGGCCGAGGACCTGGCGCTGGTCACCGACGCCTTCGACCCCCGCTCGTACCCCGAGGCGTGGCTCCCGGCGGACGCGCCCGAACTGCTCCGCCGCTACGCGAGCGACGAACTAACCGTCGGCGCGCCCGGGGACGGCGGCGTCGCCTGGACCCGCCAGACCGAGCCGCCGGTCGTCCTCGTCAAGCCCCGCCTGGAGGGGTCGCCCGACGCCTTCGTCGACTTCCTCGTCGCCGAGGCGCTCGTCCAGGTCGGCCTCGACCGCCCGGAGCACTTCCTCGGGTTCTTCGGCGAGCGATACCGCGATCTCGCCGCGGCCGCCGAGGACCGACTCGACCCGACGGGCACCTACCAGCTGGCCGCCGCCGTCTACGACGCCTACCTCGGCCTGCACACCCGCGAGACCTTCGCCGGCTGGGCCGACGACCACCCCGACCTGTTCGACGCCTGGGTCGACGCCGGCGAGCGGCTCGAACCCCGGCTCGACGACCTCTCGACGGAACTCGCCCGCGGCGAGACGGGCTTCGGCGACGCCGCCGAACTCGCCTGCGCCGCCGTCAAACACGGAACGGAACCCCCCACGCCGTTCGGCGCGCTCGACACCGACGCCTACCGCGAGTACGGCGCCGACTACGCCGTCGAGTGGGCCGAGAAGACCTTCGACCGGCTGGAGTGACGACCCCGCTCTCGCTGCCGTCCGCATACACCTCCGTTTCGCGTGGAACTAACTCACACACCCTCGCGATCGAAAACCGGGGGACTGCGACCGTGTGACGGGCGTCTGACGGAGCGGAGTGAAAGTGAAATTCGTGCCGGGTAATCGCAAGACGTGGGCGGGGTTCGAGTCGAAACGAGGGGGTTCGTCGGAAATCGAGCGATAGCGGCGGTTTGAGGTGAAACGAGGGGGTTCGTCGATCTGGTGTCGAAAGGGAGGTTCGGGCGCCGGGCGCGATCGCGCGTCAGTCCCCGGCGGCCTGCTTGTCGACGCCCTCGAGGTCGGCGCCGCCGACCGACGAGCGCAGCGCGTCCATGCCGTCGTCGCGGTCGATGCCGAAGTTCTCCTGATACAGCTCCTCGACGCGCTCCATCTCCGCCTCCGAGAGTGGCGGCACGTCGGCGGCGCCGGCCCACTCGTCGATGTCGTCGGTCGTGCGGAACGTCGGCGTGACCGACGCCACCTCGTCGTGGCCGAGCAACCAGCGGATCGACGCCTGGCCCATCGTCCGGGTGCCCTCGGCGTGGTCCGGATCTTCGAGGAACCGCAGCGCGTCGACCTTCTCCCAGCCCGTCTCGTACCACTCGTCGGGCCGATGGGCGCGGTGGTCGCCCTCGCCGAGTTCCGTGTCGGGGGTGACCTGCTCGTTCAGCAGGCCCGAGGAGTGGGGCACCCGCGGGATGACGCTCGTCTCGGCGTCGAGCTCGCGGATGGTCTCGATGGTGTGCCGACCCGGCGTCTGCTCGAAGACGTTGAACACCAGTTGCACCGCGTCGAAGCCCTCCTCGACGGCCTTCTCGGCCTCGGCGAGCCAGCCGATCGAGGGGCCCAGCGCCCAGCCGACCGAGTCGACGCGGCCGGACTCCTCGAGCGAATCGAGCGTCTCCAGCACGTCCGCGTCGACCTCGTCGACGTTGGCGTTGTGGAGCATCAGGTGGTCGACGTACTCCATGTCGAGCCGGTCGAGCGAGCGGTCCAGAGCGGTCTCGACCCACTCGGGGTCGATCCGCTTGGGGAGCTCGCCGTGGCCGGCCTGGGGGTTGTTGTAGAAGTCGTAGCCGACCTTCGTGGAGATCGTGACCTCGTCGCGGTACTCGCCGAGCGCCTCGCCGACCAGCCCCTCGCTGTCGCCGTGGCCGTACACGTCGCCGGTGTCGAAGTAGGTGATGCCGCGGTCGACCGCGTGGTGGAGCATCTCGACCGCCTGCTCGCGCGTGCGGTCGCCCCACCAGTCGGTGCCGACGACCCACGCGCCGAAACCGACCTCGCTGACTTCGACGCCCGAATCGCCGAGTTCGCGCTGGTTCATGCCCGCGGATTGGGCGTCGTCGCACTTAGCCGCCGCGGTTGCGCGCCGATGGCCGAGAACTGTCCACGGGGACCGCGACGGTCGGGTCGTCCGGACCTGGTCCGGTCAGTCGCTGGCGGTCTGAGGCTGGACGGCCGCCGAGTCGGCCCGCCGGTAGTAGGTCGCGCCGGGCTCGTCCGCGCCCACGGTGTCGACGTGACCGTACTCCTCGAGCTGGTCGAGGTGCGGCTCCAGCGCGTCGTAGGTGACCGTCACGTCGGCGGTGTACGCGAGCTGCCGCCGGATCGCGGTCGTGTCCGCCCTGGCCCGCTCGTCCAGGAACTCGAGGATCTCCCGCTGGATCTCGTAGAGGTGTGTCATTACCAGCAGTGTGGACACACGGGCTTATAAGCACCCTCTGAGTCGGGTTCGAGTAAAGAATTGGATCGGATCGGGGAAAGTCGACGACAGCGGACGGATCGCCCGTTCGCGGCGGCCGAGCGCGGCCTCCCGTTCGGCGATTCGCCGGCCGTCACCGGAGCGCGTCGAGACAGTCGTCCAGTTCGGCTTCGAGTCGCTCGGCCGCCTCGGCCGGCGTCCGGTCGACGTGCTCGACGTGTCTGTCAAAGAACCCCGCCGTCCCGAGCAGCCGGACCGCGTCGTACACCGGCGCGCGCTCCGCGTGGCCGTCCGGGAGGGCGCCGGCCCGCCGCCGGTAGCCGTCGCGGAACGCCGCGACGAGGCGTTCGCCGGCGGCGTCGCCCGCGTCGGCCAGCCGGTCCTCGACCCGGTGGAGCTCCCGGGCGGGGTCGCCGACGTGGGTGAGCTCCCAGTCGATGAACCCGACCGCGCTCTCCGTGCGGAAGACGTTCGGCATGGCGGCGTCGCCGTGGACGAGGGCGGCCGGCGCGCGGTCGAGCACCGCGGCGTTCGCCCGGACCGCCTCGACCACCTCGTCGAAGTAGTGGTCGTACCGGTCGGTCGAGGCCAGCCGTCGCTCCCGCTCGATCACGGCGACCAGCGTCCCCGTCCACGAGTCGGTCTCGACGGTGAGTCCCCCGGCGTCGCCGCCGACGACCCGCCCGTGGCGGTCGAACTCCAGGGCGTGGATCTCGGCGAGCGCGGCGCCGACACGCTCGATCTCCGCCGCGCGCTCGTCGGTCGACCAGTCGGCCCAGGGCCGGTGGAAGTTCGCACCGTCCATCGGCGCCGTGGCGAGGTAGGGCGTCGAGGCCGCGGTCCCCGCCGCGAGTATCGTCGGGACCGCCACGTCGCAGTGTGTCGCCACGTACGGGATCACCGCCCGCTCGGTGGCGATCCGCGAGCCATCGCCGTCGACCGCGACCTTCAGGAAGGCCGCGTCGCCGTCGGCGAACTCCACGCGGACGGTCCGGTTCGCGTCGTTCCAGGACGGTCCCGTCCCCGACCGCTCCGCGACCGCTCGACCCGGGAACGCCTCGTCGAGGGCGGCTTCGACCGCCGCCGTTCCGTCGGCCATCGTTGCCACCCCGTTCCCGCGGCCCGGGTTTGAGCGTTGCCGTGGCGTGGTGGACGGTACCACGCCCGCTCAGTCCTCGTCGGCCGGACCTCGCCGGAGGAGCCCGCCGAGCCCGCCGATCGCGGCCAGCGCACCGCCGACACCGAATCCCGGCCCGTCGCCGCTGGTGGTCCCGTCCGCCGCCGCGTCGCCGTCGCTCACCACGGTCGACCCGGGTCCCCCGGCCGTCCCGGCCGGTGGGTCCGCGGTCCCGGCCGAGGAGTCCGTCTCGGACCCGGTCGCCGCCGTCGTCCCGGCTGGCGTGTCGGTCGCGGTGGCGGTCGCCTCGTCGGCGAACGCGCCGGCGAGCGCCGACGCCCCGCCGGCGACGGGCAGGTCGACGCCGCTCTCGGCCAGCGACAGCTCGACCCTCCGGTTCCCGGGTGGGTGGAGCGTGAACTCGCTGTCGCTCGCGTAGACGACGACCCCGATCCGCGAGTCGGCGTCGAAGACGTGGTCGGTGGCCTGGAGCGGGAACTCGACCCGGACCCGCCCGTCGTCGGGCAGCGGGGCGGACTCCCGGAGCGACTGCCGGTAGGCGAGCGGCGTGTCGTAGTCGCGGTAGGCCGGCCTGTTCAGCGGGTCCGCCCAGCCGCGGGTCACGATATCGGCCGAGAACCGGCCGTCGTACTCCACCAGCGCGACGCTGACGACCGTCGGCTCGTCGAGCGACAGCGACAGCGACGGGACGACCCGCCCGCTGACGTGGACCGGCTCCGCGAGCGGGGGCGTCTCGTAGCGCAGGCGGTGGGGCGACTCGTCGGCGGCGACCAGGTCCGCCGCCGGCGTCGACGGGTCGTCGACGAGCGACTCGGTCCCGGAGCCCGGGTCCCCGGTCGTCACGGCCCCAGTCGTCGCACCGCCGGACCCGAACCGGACGGTCGCGGGCTCGGCGGACGGGACCGGCCACTCCGCGTAGGTCTCCATCGACCCCTCGGCCGCCGACCGGCCGCCGTGGACGACGGTGACGGGGGCCTCGTCCATCACGCCCGTCTCCTCGTCTTTCAGCCAGCGGGCCCACCAGCGGTCGAGCGTCCGCTCCCACGCCTCGCCCGTCGGGCCCCTGTGGCCCCCCTCGTAGAGCCAGAGCTTCAGCGGCACGTCGCGGGCCGCGAGCGTCTCGTACCAGTCGGCGGCGTTGTTCGGCTTGACGATGGGGTCGTCGACGGCGTGGGCGATCAGGACCGAACAGTCGACCGCGTCCGCGTCGGCCAGGAAGGTCCGCTCGTGCCAGAAGTCGTTGTAGTCGCCCGTCGCCAGGTCCTGGCGCTCCTCGACGCGCTCGGTCCAGTGGCCGCAGTCGTCGCGCCTGGCGTTGCTGGCCTGGATCCACGTGCCGATGTCGGTGAACCCCTCGCTGCCGTCGGGGACGACCGATACCGGCGTCCCGTTCGAGCGGAAGAGGCCGTACTGGCCGACGTTGGCGGACTGGGGGACGATGGTCTCCAGCCCGTCGACGCCGGTCGTCGCCGTCCCGTTGGCGAGTTCGCCCAGCGCCGACCCGCCGATCATCCCCGTCCGGCCGTTCGTCCAGTCGGCGGTGACCTCCGCGCCGCCCTCGGGCGCGTCGTAGGCCGTCGCGCGGCCGTTGAACCAGTCGACGACCGATTCGAGCGCGGCGACCGTCGGCGGCCCGGCGGCGGTGTAACAGCCGGTCGAGCGGGCGGTCCCGAGCGAGGAGACCCGCGCGACCGCGTACCCCTTCGGGAGGTACCGCCGCTCGGTCCGCCGGAGCGCCGACGGGCTGCCGACCGGCGAGGAGGCGTGCCCCGCCAGGGCGCTGCCCGACGGGTCGCCGAGCGTCGCCGGTTCGCCCGCGGCCGCCGCACCGGTCGAGTCGCTCCCGGCGGCCGCGTCGTCCGGAGCGGGCGCGATCGACCGGTCGTAGTACATCTCGGCGGTCGCGTCCCCGTGAGTCTGTTCGCCGTGATAGGGACTGGCGATCGCGATCACGGGCGGTCGCTCGCCGTCGGCCGCCCCCTCGGGGCGGGACACTCTGACGTGGAGCCGGTCGGTGACCCCGTCGCCGTCCGTGTCGACGCCCGTCTCGACCCAGGCCTCCTCCCGGACTGCCCCGTCCGTGTCGTCGGTGGCGTCGGTGCGGTCGGCGGGTATCGCGGACGCACACCCGGTGAACGCGCCTGCACCAACTGCAGTCGTCACCGACGCCAGCACTCGCCGTCTGGACACCGCTCCCGGCGGTGCCGGTCCGGCGGTGCGCTCGCCGTCGCTCGCGTTCGACTGGTCCGTCATACCCCGTGGTAGCGAGGGGAGACCGTATCGCGGTTTTGGAGGGTGAAACGCGCCTTTTCGTTATGGGACGCTCGCGTCGACCGAGAGTGCGTCGCCGGCTACTCGGTCCCCGGGTCGTCGGCGCCGCTCGCGTCGACCGAGAGTGCGTCGCCGTCGGCCGGAGCGTGCCGGAGTCGCGGCCGCGCGACCGACTCGCACCACTGCAGTTCCCCCTCGCGCCACCGGACCCAGCCGGCGAGCGCGACGAACCCGACGACGAGCGCGCCCAGCGCGACGAGGCCGCCCTCCGGGCCGAACGAGCCGCCCGTGAGGACCGCGGGGCCGGACACCTCGACCGCGAGGACGCTCACCGGCGTCGTGAAGCCGCTGACGGGGAAGCCGAACACGGAGGCGATCGAGAAGTTCCAGGTGATATGGAGGCCGACGGCGGCGGCGATCCGGCCGGTCAGGAGGTAGCTGGCGGCGAAGAGGCCGCCGAACAGCGCGATGTTGACGAGCGCCAGGGCGGTGACGTTCGGGTTCAATCCGTGGCCGACGCCGAACGCGAGGCTGGAGACGGCGGTCGCGCCGGCGAACGCGCCCCCGAGGCCGATCCCCCGCCAGCCGGCGAGCCCCTCGGCGATGTTGGTCAGCAGGTACCCGCGGAAGAGCAGCTCCTCGAAGACGCCGACGCCGACGAAGTACGCGAGCGTGAGCGCCAGCGCGAGCGCGGGGGCGACACCCGGACCGACGGCCAGCGAGGGGTCGGCTCTGGTGACGACGGTGCCGGTCACGCGCAACAGGCCCGCGGCGAGCTCGACCGCGAACACGAACCCCGGGAGCGCGACGCCGAGCGCGAGGCCGAACGCGAGGTCGGCCCACCACGCCGGCGAGCGGTCGAGGCCGAGGTCCGAGAGGTCGCGGCGGTCGACGAGCCAGGCGGCCGCGAGGGTGCCGACGACGAACCCGGCGACCTGGAGGGTCCGGGCGGCGACGGTGACGAGCGCGGTCAGCGTCGACCCGGCGGCGCTCGGCGCGAGCGCGACCAGCCCCGAGGCGACGAGGACGCCGCCGATCCCGCCGAGGAGGAGGACGACCAGCGCGAGCCCGAGCCGCCAGGGCGCGCGCGGCCGCCGCTCGCGGTCGTTGTAGAGGAGCGCGCGGAGCCCGCCGAGCCCGCCGCGTTCGCGACCGTCCGGCGATGACATGGCGGCGGATCGACCGTCGGTGACTTAAAGCCACGTCGGACGAGCTGGGGGTTACGTCGCCGTAACCGGGTTTCGGACCGGGACGGAAACCCCTATTGTCGGCGCGGCCGTTCGACGGGGTATGACAAAGCGCCACGTCTCGCTGCCGCCCGGCGGCGAGGAGGGCATCCACGCGTTCATCGAGGAGGTCGACGACCGGCTGTCGGGCGAGGAGGACACCTGCGACGTGGTCGAGGACGTGCTCGTCGACCTGTTCGGCGACCGGGAGGCCTACGAGCGCTGGCAGTCCGGCGGCGAGGTCTCGCCCGCCGAGCGCGTCCGCCTCCAGGGCTACGACCCCTGCAACGTCACCCTCGAGAGCGAATACTACGCAGAGGTCGAGGCGATGGACGAGGGGGAGTTCGAGCGCACGAAGTACCTCCAGTGGCTCTGGCGGCAGTTCGACGCCACGCCGATGGCCGACAACGTCGAGTTCGCGCTGCGGTTCAGGCGGATGCTCGCCGACCACCTGTTCGCCGACGTGGGCGACGACTGCCGCTTTTTCAAGGGGATCACCTTTACCTACGGCCACAACATCTCCGTCGGCGACAACGTCGTCGTCCACGACGACGTGCACCTCGACGACCGCGGCATGTTGACCATCGGCGACCGCGTCTCCATCTCCGACGACGCCCACGTCTACAGCCACGACCACGACATCAATGACCAGACCGCCGTCGACAACTACCACACCATCATCGAGGACGACGCCCGGATCACCTACGACTCGATGGTCCGCGCGGGCGTCCGCATGGGCGAGAACTCCGTGCTCGCCGCCAAGTCCATCGCCGGCAAGGACGTGCCCGCCCATCATATCGCCGCCGGTACCCCCGCCAAGAGCATCGCCGTCAAGGACGGCTGGGAGCCGGTCGCCGACGACCTGGCGGACGCCAACGTCGACCGCCGCGAGGAACGGAAACTCGACTACGACCTCCCGGAGAACCTCGACGTGTTCGACGAGTTCGGCCGGGACCGCCAGCCCCCGGGCGACCCGTAGCGGCCGACGCCTCTCGGCTGCGCGGCGGGCTCAGAGCCCGGTGAGCGTCACGTCGCCGTTGGTCGAGCGGAGTTCGAGCGCGTGTTCGGGGTCGCCGTCGCCGAGCCGTCCTTCGATCCGGCGGTCGCCCGACGAGTCGACGCGCAGCGAGACGCTCTCGGTCGCCGCGTCGCCGTTGCTCGTCGCCAGGGTGACGGTCGCCGAGAGGTCGTCGGCGACCGCGGCGGTCACGTCGCCGTTGGTCGACCGGCAGGTCGCGTCCCCGCGCAGGGCGGGCACGTCGACGCGCACGTCGCCGTTGGTGGTGGCGGCGCCGTCGAGGCCGTCCACGTCGCTGGCGTCGACGTCGCCGTTCGTCGACCGGACGGTCACGAAGCCGTCGACGCCCGTCACGGTCACGTCGCCGTTCTCCGAGCGGTAGGTCCCGTCGCCCGCGACGCCGTCGGCGTCGACGTCGCCGTTGCTGGTCCGGGCCTCGGCGACCGCGAGTCCCTCGGGGACCGACAGGTCGAGGCTCACCGTGACGTTCGCGTTCGGGTTCGACCGCTCGGTGGCGACGACGAGCCGGCCGTCCGCGACGCGTCCCTCGACGGTCACCTCGTCGAGGGCCCCCTCGCCGGAGCGGGACTCCTTGCGGACGGTGCCCGTGACGGCGTCGCCGTCGCCGGTCGACAGCGTCACGTCGCCCGAGTCGGTCCGGACGGCCAGTGCCTCGGCGTCGCCGGGGTCGAACGAGCGCTCGGCGGTCTCGGTGTAGGGTTCGGCGGCGATCACGCAGCCGGCGAGGCCGACGGCGCCGACGAGGCCGGCGCCCGCGTGGAGGAACCCGCGACGTGAGCGATCCCGCGACCCGCGGCGGGTGCGGTCGGACGACGGGTCGGCCGATCGGTCGGAGGGAGGGGTTGACGGGGACATCGTTCGTTCGTGGCGACACGTCTGGCCGGCAAAAGCGTGGCGGTCACAGCGCCGACTTCCGCGTCTCGACCGCCGATACGGTCGATCCGCACCCGGCGCCGCTGTCCGGGAGCGGGAGCGGGACGGCGAACACGCCGTCGTCGGGAGCCGCTTTCGCCTCCCGACCAAACACCCAAGTGTCGTGGCAACGTACCACACGGTATGGAACAGTGGGGCTGGATCCTCGTCTACCTGGCCGGGTTCACCCTCTTCCAGCTGCTGCTGGTCCGGTACTTCTCGGAGGACCGGTCGCTCGGGGACGTCTCGCTGGAGTCCAACGAGGCGTCGCCGCCCCAGTCGGGGGAACGGGGGCGGTCGGTCGGGGAGCGCGACGGCCGCTCGCACGAGGCGGCCGAGGAGGGGGCCGAGGGCGTCCGCTGTCACCAGTGCGGGACCGAGAACGCCGACGAACAGACCTACACCTACTGCCGCGAGTGCCTGGCGCAACTCCGGTAGGCCGTACCGTTATCAGATCCGATACCAGTAGCCAAACGCTCAAGAGACAGCCGCCGGAAGCTCCGCGCATGGAGGGCTGGGCGTTCGCCGCCGTCGCGCTCGTGGTCGTACTCGGCTTCGAGCTCGTCCTGTTCCGCTACTTCACGCCCGAGCGGCCGGCAGCCGCGAGTCCCGACGACGCGAGCGAGCGGTCCGGGACACGCGGGGCCGGCGGGAGCGTGCGAGCGGGCGGGCACGCCGCGGGGACCGACCGCGACGAGGCCGGGACGGTCGTCTGCGAGGCCTGCGGGACTGCCAACGCCGACGCGCCGGCCGTCGTCTTCTGCCGGGCGTGCCTGGGCCGACTCCGCTGAACCCGGCCGGTGCGTGCCCGGTCGACCGCTTCGCCAGCCCCGACACCGCCGCCGACCGCTCGCGCCCTGCCAGCCGGTGACGCCGCCGTTCAGTTATCAGCGGTGAAAAACGAGGGGCAAAGGTCTATAGCGGGGTCGTCGATCCGACTGTATGCGCGTCTCAAGCGGCGTCCCTGGGTTCGACGAACTTGTCCAGGGCGGCCTCCTGAAAGACAGGCTCTACGTGGTGAGCGGCCCGCCGGGCAGCGGGAAGACGACCTTCTCCTCGCAGTTCATCACGCAGGGCGCCAAGGCGGGGGAGAACTGCCTCTACGTGACGATGCACGAGACCAAGGAGGAGCTGATGCAGGACATGTCGGGCTACGACTTCGGCTTCGACCAGGTGATGGCCTCCGGGAAGGTCCAGTTCCTCAACCTCATGACCGACGGGGGCAAGCGGACGATCACCCAGTTCGGCACGGAGGGCGGGCTGACCAACCGCATCGTCGCCTTCCTCGAACAGCAGGACATCGACCGCGCCGTGATCGACTCGACGATGCTCCTCCAGCACTTCTTCAACGACGTGTCCGACGAGATCACGGGCTTTCTGTCCGCGCTGAAACAGACCGACACGACCACCGTCCTCATCTCGGAGATGACCGACCCCTCGTCGTACGCCGACGAGCACTACCTCGCCCACGGCGTGATCTTCTTCCACAACTACCTCGAGCAGGGCGGGATGACCCGCGGCGTCCAGGTGATCAAGATGCGCGGCACCGCCATCGACTGCGACATCCGCGCGATCGACTTCTCGGACAGGGGACTGCGGGTGTTGCCGGACAAGAAAGTCGAGGCCTGATCCATGGGACTGTACGACGAGAAGTATGGCACGTCGTGGACGGCGCTGGACCGGGACGAGGCCACCGAGCGGGCGTACGCGCTCGGTGTCGCCGAGTCGCTCGGCGAGTACAACCGCGAGGAGTTCGAGGCCGTCCACGACGAGATGGACACCGCCTACACCAAGAGCATCGTCGAGCTCGCCTTTCGCGAGGGGAAAAACGAGGGCCGCGAGGCCGCCCCCGCGGGCGACGCCGACGACCGGCAGGTGTGGGACGAGCTCGTCGAGGGGGAGACGGTCACCGTCGACGCCGACGAGCTCCCGACCGGCGGCCGCGACGGGCTCCCCGAGGCCGTCGAGAAGTTCGAGGCCATCGAGCGGCCCGACCCCGACGAGATCGACGCGACCGACCGCCCCGACTTCCTCGACAAGTAGGCGGCCGCCCGGCGGGTCGCTCCCGCGGCGAGAACCGCCGCGGACCGGCCCCGGCGCGAGAACCGCCGCGGACCGCTCCCGATGCGAGGATCGCCGCGGCCCCTCCGGTCTTGCGTCGACCGCAACCGGCTTGGGCGTCCGGTGTGACTGACAGCTATGGTCGCCGCGGATCTCCACGTCCACACCGACAACTCCGACGGAACCTTCCGTCTCCCAGAGGTCCCGCCCGCGGCGCGAGCGGCCGGGCTCGACGCCGTCGCCATCACCGACCACGACCGCGTCCACCCCGGCCTGGACGCGCCGGTCGTCGAGCGCGACGGCGTCACCCTGGTCCACGGGATCGAACTCCGCGTCGAGGCGAGCGACCAGCGGGTCGACGTGCTGGGCTACGGCGTCCGCCCGACCGACGCGCTGCGCGCCGAGATCGAGCGGCTCCAGCGCAACCGCGTCGAGCGCGGCCGCGCTATCCTCGACTGTCTGGAGGACCGCCTGGGCGTCTCGCTCCCGGTCGACCCCGAACCGGGCCTCGGCCGGCCGGACATCGCCCGCGCCGTCGTCGAGAGCGACGCCGACTACGAGTCGATCCCCGCCGTCTTCGACGACCTCATCGGCGAGGGCGAACCCTGCTACGTCGCCCGCGACATCCCCTCCTTCGAGCGCGGCCGGGAACTCCTAACCGAGGCCTGCGCCGTCGTCTCCCTCGCCCACCCGCTCCGGTATCCGGACCCGGAAGCGGCGCTGGAACTCGCGCCCCACCTCGACGCCGTCGAGGTGGCCTACCCCTACGGTGCCCGCGGCCACACCGGCGCCAACGGCGAGCTGTCCGTCGACGACGTGGCCGCGGTCGCCGAGCGCCACGACCTGCTCGTCACCGGCGGGAGCGACGCCCACGACCGCGACCTCGGCGAGACCGGCCTGTCGACCGACCGCTACCGGCTGTTCAGCGACGCGCTCGACGTCGGGCTGTGAGCGGCGCGAACTGGACATTCCTTCGAAGGCACGGTGCGCGACCGCGGCGCCAGCCCGCCGTGGCCACAGTCGCCGCGGCCGCAGGGTTCAATGCCCCGCGGACCCAAGGAGGGGTATGCAGTGTCACTACTGCGACCGCGAGGCCGAGATCGCGGTCGAGAAGGACGGCGTCAAGGTCGGGGTCTGCAAGACGCACTTCCGCGAGCAGATGGAGGAGATCGCGGACTCCGACTGGCTCGACGGCATCGAGGAGGACCTCGACATCGACCGCGCCGAGTGACCGCCGCCGCGCCCCGCCCGCCGCTCCCGTAGCCGCCCCGCCGTCGACCCGCCGGCCGCTCGCGTCCGCCCGCTCCGGTCCCCGCGTCCGCCCCGCCCGTTCGCCCGCCCCGCCGTACCCGCCACCCCCGCGAGACTTTACTGACTCGCCGTCGTAGCCGCCGGTATGAAGCGCATCGCTCGCGAGGCGGTCGACCGGCGGATGGGCCCGGCCGCCGACAAGCGCGCGCTCGGCGCCGCCCTCGACACGGAGGAACTGGCCGTCAACTACTACGAACTCGACCCCGGCGACAGCTTCGGGTTCGGTTACCACCGCCACCCCGAGCAGGAGGAGGTCTTCTACGTCCTCGAGGGGACGGCCACCTTCGAGACGGAGGGCGGCGAGGTGGCCGTCTCGGCGGGCGAGGCGGTCCGGTTCGCCCCCGGGGAGTGGCAACTGGGTCGCAACGCCGGCGACGAGCAGGTCGTCGCGCTCGCGATGGGCGCCCCGAAGGACGACCGGCGGACCGAGATGCTCCGGGACTGCCCCGACTGCGGCGGCCGCACCGAACAGACGGTCGAGATGGCCGACGACCGCGAGTCGCTCGTGACGCGCTGTACCGACTGCGGTACGGAGACCGGCCGGTTCGACTGATACGGTCGGTTGTAACTGCTTACCGGTGGTTCGTCGGGCAGTCCGGCGACCCACGGAGATGACTTACAACCGACCGTATGAACGGTCCCGCTCAGGCGAACCGCTCGACGACGTTGTACAGCCCCAGTCCGGCCACCGCCGGCCCGAGCGTGACGACGAGGGTGAGCGTCAGCCAGGCGACGGTCGCGGCCAGCCCCTCCAAGAAGAGGGCGCTGTAGCGCCCGAACCCGCCGGGCGCGACGAAGAGAACGGCGCTCGTAACCATCGCGACCGGCCAGCCGAGCGTCGCGTACTCCAGGGCCTCGTCGGCGTCCAGCAGCGTCCAGCGACCGAGGAGCTGCCGGCCGATCACCACCGGGAAGACCGCCAGCACCAGCGCCGCGCCGACCGCGACGCCGGCGAACGTCAGCCCAGCGCCAGGGTCGACGAAGAGAGCCAGTCCGACCGCGCCGGCGGCGGCCAGCCCCACCGCCACCGCGGCGACCGAGCCGAGGGCGTCCCCGAAGTAGTCGGTCCGCGTCGAGAGCGCCCACGCCCCGAGCGCGAGGACCGGCGAGGTCCCGACCAGCCCGAAGTAGACCACGAGCGCGATCGCCCCGACGAAGCCGTTTGCCATCGGCGAGTGGTTGGCACGGCCCCGCATAAGTCCCGGGGCCGTTCACCGGCGATTTCCGGTCGGAAATCGACCCGATGGCGTCGAACTGTCACGCGGCGTCACTCGAAGGCCGGAATGCCGGTCAGGTCCTCCCCGAGGATCAGCGTGTGGATGTCGTGGGTGCCCTCGTAGGTGTAGACGGTCTCGACGTTCGCGAGGTGGCGCATCGGGGAGTAGTCGGTCGTGATGCCGTTGCCGCCGAGGGTCTCCCGGGCGGTGCGGGCCACGTCGCGCCAGGCCGCGACGTTGTTGCGCTTGGCCATCGACACCTGCTGGGGGCGCAGCTCCCCTCGTTCCTTCAGGTCGGCGAGCCGGTGGGCCAGCAGTTGGGCGGTCGTGATCTCCGTGGCCATCTCCGCGAGCTTCTCCTGCTGGAGCTGGAAGCGGGCGATGGGGCCGCCGAACTGCTCGCGGTCGGTCGCGTACGCGCGGGCGGCCTCGAAGCAGTCCCGCGCCGCCCCGACGGCGCCCCACGCGATGCCGTAGCGGGCCTGCGTGAGACACGACAGCGGCCCCTTCATCCCCGACACGTCGGGGAGGACAGCGTCTTCGGGGACGTAGCAGTCGTTCAGCCCGATCTCGCCCGTGACCGAGGCCCGCATCGAGAGCTTGCCGTCGATGTGGTTCGTGGTGATCCCCTCGCGGTCGGTCTCGACGAGGAACCCCCGGACCGGGTTCCCCTCCGCGGAGCGGTCCTTGGCCCACACGAGCGCCACGTCGGCGATGGGCGCGTTCGTGATCCACGTCTTCGACCCGTTGAGAACGTAGCCCCCGCCGTCGTCGGCGCGCTCGGCGCGGGTCTCCATCGCGCTCGGGTTCGACCCGTGGTCGGGCTCCGTCAGGCCGAACGAGCCGACTGCGGAGCCGTCCGCGAGGTCCGGGAGCCACCGCTCGCGCTGCCGTTCGGAGCCGAACGCGTGGATGGGGTACATCACGAGCGCACCCTGGACGGAGGCCATCGAGCGGACGCCCGAGTCGCCCGCTTCGAGCTCCTGCATCACGAGCCCGTAGGCCCGCTCGCCGAGGTTCGCCGTCGCCTCGTGGTCGAGGTTCGGGGCGTAGAAGCCCAGCTCGCCCATCTCCTCGATCAGCTCCGTCGGGAAGGTGCCGGCCTCGAAGTGCTCGCCGATGTCCGGCCGGACCTGTTCGTCGACGAACTCCCGGGCGGTGTCGCGGACGAGTCGCTCCTCCTCCGAGAGGTCGGCCTCCAGATCCACGTAGTCGAGCATGGCTGTCCTAGACGGGCTATCGTGAAAAACACCCGCGGCGGTCGAGGATTCTGTACGGTGTCGCGTGCGAGTGCCTCGGCCGGTGCCTGCTGAACCGGTGTCCGACGAACGCGGCGGACGGCGACCGCACTCGACTCGACTGCTTGAGACCGCGAGCGTTGAACGACCTCGGCGCGCTCGCTAGCTGTCGTCTCGACCGCAGGGGACACAGCGGATGAAAGCCCTCGGCCCGCTCGGGCGACTGAACGGCCGCGAGCGCGCCTCGCTCTTTCAGTCCACCGGGAGAACACGCTCTCCCGAGCCCGCGCTCACACGGTCGCGCGGACACCAGGGACAGCACGGCACCGCGACCGCAACCGCACCGCAGACGGCCACGACTCTCCCCAGCCGATTCGCTCCGCGCGCCTGCGGCGCGCGGTGCTCATCCCCCGCGCAGTTCCGTCGCGCGCATGAAAGCGCGCCAACGTCAGAGCAAGCTCTGACGGCCCTCGGAATCGCAAGCCATTCCGAGACGACAGCGCGCGCCACGGACTCTGTCGAGCGAGTCCGATCAGTGAGCCTTACCGGGGCGAGTTCCAATCCGGGGTATGGACGATTCAGCGGACGCGACGAAAGTCGAGTGGCGCGAGTGGGGCGAGGAGGCCTTCGCGACCGCCGAGCGGGCGGGCAAGCCGGTCCTCCTGTCGCTGTGGGCGCCCTGGAGCGAGGACTGCCGGGAGATGGACGAGACCACCTACTCCGAACCCCGCATCGCCGCAAACGTCAACGACGGGTTCGTCCCGGTGCGGGTCAACGTCGACCGCCGGCCGCGCGTCCGCGACCGCTACAACATGGGCGGGTTCCCCTCGACCGTCTTCACGACGCCCGACGGCGAGGTCATCACCGGCGCGACCTTCCTCGGTATCGACGGCTTCCGCGAGATCCTCGACGCCGTCCGCCGCACCTGGGACGGCAAGGGGGCCGAGGCGGGGTCGATCCCCCGGCAACTGGGCGACGCCGAGCCGCCGGGCGGCGAACTCTCCGCTCGCGTCGAGGAGCACATGGTCGAGCAGCTGCTGGCGGCCTACGACGAGGAGTACGGCGGGTGGGGAACGGACGTGAAGTTCCCGCTCCCGCGGACCATCGAGTTCGCGCTAGTGCGGGCCCGCGACCAGGCGACCCGGACGCTCGAGGCGGTCCGCACCCGGCTCGCGGACACCTACGACGGCGGCTTCTTCCGGTTCGCCCACGACCGCAACTGGGGGTCGCCCCAGCGCGAGAAGCTCGTCGACGAGAACGCCGCCCTCGTCCGGGCGTTCGCCCACGGCTACCGCTACACCGGCGAGGAAGCCTACCGGGAGACCGCCGAGGACACCGTGGAGTACCTGACGACGGACCTCTGGACCGGCGACGCCTTCGCGGCGAGCCAGGGCGGCGACGACGCCTACTACCGGCGGGAGGCCACCGAGCGCGAGGACGCCGAGGCGCCGCCGGTCGACGGGACGGTCTTCGCCGGGCACAACGGCGTCGCCGTCGACGGCCTGTTGACGTTCGCCGCCTACACCGACGACGAGCGCGCCCGCCGCTACGCCGAGCGCGCCCGCGACCACGTCCTCGCCGAACTCGTCGGCGAGGACGGCGCCGTCGTCCACTTCGGCGACCCGGAGACCGGCGCGGTCGGCGAGACGGGCCTGCTGACCGCCCAGGCCCGGGTCCTCTCGGGGCTGACGACGAGCGCGTCGGTGCTGGGCGAGCCCGGCCCGATGGAAGCGGTGGCCGACTACGCCATCGACGGACTGCAGGGCGAATCGGGGGCGTTCCGCGACGGCCCGACCGCGGGGGCGGGGCTGCTCGACCGGCCGCTGTACCCGCTGGACACGAACGTCGACGTGGCCGACGCGCTGGTCGAGACGTGGCTGCTGACCGACGACGACCGCTACCGGGCGGCCGCCGAGGACGCGCTGTCGGCGTTCGCCGACGCGACCGACCGGATGGGCGTCGAGGTGGCGACCTACGCGTCGGCGGTGGCCCGACTGCGCGACCCGCGAGTGGTCGCCGTCGGGGCCGACGCCGGCAGTGACCTCCACCGCGCGGCGCTGCGGCTGGCCGACCACGAGACCGTCGTCGCGCCCGCCGACGACCGCGCCGACGACGGCGCGGCGGTCGTCCTCGCCGACGGCGACATCGAGGACCGGGCGAGCAGCCCCGAAGAACTCGAAACCGTCCTGACGGGGTGACGGCGGCCAGCCGGAACGTGAGGCGACGGCGGCCCGGGACGTGGCCCGATACCGGCCGAGCGAGAAAGGCGGCGGAACGAGAAGGGCGGCGGCAACAGTTCGTCGGAAACTCACCCGTTGTTTTTTGTTTGGGCGGCACGAGGCAGGGGTAATGGCGAGTCTGAGAGACCTGGGCCTCTCGGAGTACGAGGCGCGGGCCTACCGCGCCCTGCTGGAGTCGGGGCCCACGACGGCGAAGGAGCTCTCGCGGGCGAGCGACGTACCGATGGGGCGGATCTACGACGTGCTCAACAGCCTGGAGACACAGAGCCTGGCGCGCAGCCAGACGGCGAGCCGGCCGAAAAAGTACGTCGCCGTCGAGTCCGATACGGCGCTGGACCGGCTGCTGGACAGCAAGAAACGGGAACTCGAACGGCAGGCCGAGCAGTACGAGGACATCGTCGACGACCTGACCGACGAACTCGACGGGGCCGAGCCGGTCGAGGAGCCGTTCTGGACGGCCAGCGTCGGCGCCGCGGAGGCGCTGGACCTGCTGGTCGAGCGGCTGACGGCGGCCGACGAGCGGATCGTCGTCGTCGCCTCCGCCCCGGTCCAGCAGTTCGACATCGACGACGTGGCCGCCCGCGTCACCGCCGCGCTGGAGGACGCCCTGGAGCGGGGCGTCTCCGTGTCGGTCCTGCTCACACCCGAGATGGTCGACGCGCTCCCCGAGACCGTCGGCGAGCGCTACCGCGAGGCGCTCCAGCCCCACGACCACTTCGAGACGCGGACGAGCGCGAACGTCACCGGCACCTTCGAGATCGTCGACGACACCGAGGTCTGCATCGAGGTCCCTCACCCGCTCACCGAGGACGAGACGCTCGCGGTCATCGACCTGAAAGACCCCGACTTCGCGGCCGACATCGCCGCCGAGTTCGCCCCCCGGTGGGAGGAAGCCCGCGAGTTGCGGCTGTAAGGCGGTCGGGGTTGTGAGGCGGACAGGGCCGCAAGGCGGGCTGGCTGTAAGGCGGACGATACCGGCCGTCTGTGGCGGTCGGGTCGTTCTGTCGGCGACGTAACCAATGCTTAAGTCGTTCGGCCCCGCGGGACGGGACACATGCGGCTACTGCACACTGCGGATCTCCACCTCGGGCGCGGCGGCGACGGGTCGCTGGCCGCGCTCGACGCCCTCCTGGCCGCGGCGGAACGCGAGGATGTCGACGCCCTGACCGTCGGCGGCGACTGCTTCGAGTCGGCGGCCGACGCCGACGACCTCCGGCCCGAGCTGCGCGAGCGGTTCACCGGCAACGACTTCGACGTGCTCGCGGTCCCCGGCAACCACGACGCCGCGGTCTTCCGCGGCAACGTCGAGTTCGGCCCGGACTTCCGGGCGCTCGCGACCGACCCCGTCGAGGTGGCGACCGTCGGCGACGGCGAGGTCGTCGGCGTCCCCGCCCGCGAGCGGCTGGGCGAGGAGCTGTTCTTCGACCTGCGCGAGCGCGCGAGCGAGGAGGCGGTCCTCTGCCTGCACTGCACGCTCGACGCCGGATTCGGCACCGGCGCGACCGGCGACGAGGCCGAACCGACCCACTGCCCCGTCCAGACGGAGACGCTGGGCGAGCTCGGCTACGAGTTCGTCCTCGGGGGCCACGTCCACGGCGAGCTCTACCAGCGGAAACTCCCCAACGGCGGCCTGTTCATCTACCCGGGCTCGCCGGTCTCCCACTCCTGGGCCGAGACCGGGCGGCGCCACGCCGTCGTCGTCGACACCGACGACGCCAACGTCCAGCCGGTCGCGCTCGACACCGTCTACCGCGACCGCCTCTCGGCGACCGTCGCCCCCGGCGACGGCTACGACGTCATCGAGCGCGTCGAGGGGTGGGTCGACGGCCAGGAGACCGACCGCAGCGAGCTCGAGGTCCGGGTCGACGGCTTCACCGAACTCGACGAGTCGACGTTCGACGAGCGGCTGCACGCCGCCGCCGGCCCGGCGACGGTGGTCAACGAGGTCCGCGGCGTCGCGGCGGTCCTCGACCACCCCATCTACGCCGACTTCGCCGACCGGCTCGACGACTTCGACTTCGACGAGTTCGACGGCGCGGCCGACCGCGAGGCCGTCGAGGAGCGGCTCGTGGAGACGCTCGCGGAACTGCTCGCGGCCGGCGAGGTGACACACGCGTGAAGCTGCGCGAGGTCCACGTCGACCGGTACGGGCCGCTCCGGGAGACGCTCCAGTTCGACGACGCGCAGGTCGTCTACGGCCCCAACGAGTCGGGCAAGACCCTGCTGGTCGAGGCGCTGTTGCGGTCGCTGACGGGCGACCGCCGGGTCGCCGACCCGCGGGTCGACGAGTGCCCGGAGGGGTACGTCGCCCTCGACGGCGACGGCGACCGGCTCGCGTTCGCCGACGGCGAGACGCTGCTCGACCGCTACGCCGAGCGGTACAACTTCGAGCTGACGCCGGCGGAGTTCCGCAACGTGTTCGTCGTCCGCGACGGCGACCTGCGCGTGCTCGACGAGCGGGCCTTCTACCGCCGGGTGACCGACCGCGTCGTCGGCATCTGGACCGGCGACATCGAGACGGTCCGCGAGCGCGTCCTCGAGCGCGGCCGGCTGGCCCCCGACGACCGGGCGCTGTCCGACCAGTACGACGACGCCGCCGAGCAACGGGACCTGGCCGCCGACCTGCTCGCCGACGTGGAGGCGTACCTCGACCGCGCCGACAGCGAGGACCTGGACGCCGTCGAGGTGGCCTGCTACGAGGCCGCCCGCGAGCGCCGCGAGGCCGAGGCCGAGGTCGCGGCGCTGGAGGCCGCGAAGGCCCGCGCGGACTACGAACAGCTCGTCAAGACGAAGGGGTCGCTGGAGCGCAGCCTCGAGGAACGCGCCGAACTGCCCGACGAGCGCGAGCTCGACGAGTTGGAGGAACGGCTCGACGACCTGCCGACCGGCAGCGAGGACGAGCTGGAGCGGCGCAAGCGCTGGTACCGGCGGGCGACGCTCGCGGCGCTGGTCGCCGGCGTCGTCGCGGGGGCGGCCCCGCTGGGGCTGGGGATCCGCGAGCCGCAGCTGGTCGCCGCCGGGCCGGCGGCCTTCGGCGCCGTCGCGCTCGTCGGGCTCGCGGCCTACCGGTCGGCCAGCAACGCCGTCGTCCGGCTGGAGCGCGACCGCGAGGCCCTCGTCGAGCGCGCCGCGGAGGCCGGCATCGACGCCTACGACCCGCCCGCCGTCCGCGGGGCCATCGCCGACTACCGCGAGGAGCACGACAACCACGCGGAGGTCATCCAGGGCAACACGGAGGTCCTGCGGCAGTGGCTCGACATCGACGCCGACGACCCCCGCGAGGTCGTCGCCGAGGCCGAGGACGCCCTCGAGGCCCGCCGCGCCGAGATCGACTTCGACGCCGACCGCGAGTTCACCGAGGAGAAGCTGGAGTCGGCCCGCGAGCGCGCCGAGGACGCCGCCGAGCGCGAGGAAGAACTGCGCGAGCAGTGCCGCGAGCACCGCCGGCAGCTGGAGCGGTTCGGCGAGCGCGCCACCGGCGTGCGCTTCGAGGGGTTCACCGGCGAGCCGCTGGATCTCACGGTCGACAACCTCGGCGCGCTCGCGGACCTGGCCGACCGGCTGCGGGCGGTCGTCGACGCCGTCGACGCCGACGCGGACGCCTCGCGGGCCGCGGCGACGGTGCTCGACCGGATGGCCGCCTCCGAGAACGAGAAGATGACGACGCTGTTCGCCGACGGCGAGGCCGCCGACGTGTTCCGGCGGGTGACCGCCGACCGCTACGTCGACGTGGGGCTGACCGACGACTCCCGCCTGACCGTCGAGCTGGAGAGCGGCGAGCGGCTCTCGCCCGCCGAACTCTCCCGCGGGGCGCGCGACCAGCTGTACCTCGCCGTCCGCGTCGCGCTCGGCCGCCGCCTCATGGAGGGCCGCGACGGCTTCTTCCTCATGGACGACGCGTTCCTCTCGGCCGACCCTCAGCGGCTCCGCCGGCAGGCCGAGGTGCTGGGCGACCTCGTCGACGCCGGCTGGCAGGTGGTGTACCTGACCTGCAAGCCCGACGCGCGGGACACGCTGGCCGAGACCGCCGGCGCGGACGTGACGGAGCTGACGCCGCTGTGACGGGATCGACACGCCGTCGAACGGCGCCGTCCCTCAGATCAGGTCCTCGATCCACTCATACCACGCGTCGAACTCCTCGGCGCCGCACTGGTCGGCGATCGACCGGAGCGTCCCGCCGTCGATCTCCCCGTGGATCGGCACCGTCACGTTCCGGACTTCGCCGGTCTCCGGGTGGACGTACCGCAGTTTCAGGTGACTTCCGGTGCGGTCGACGGGCACGTATCCCATCTCGATCAGCGCGTCGGCGACTTCCCGACCGGTGAACGTCGGACGCGACACGCTACTCCTCGGAGTCGAACCACGGCGCGTCGGGTTCCCGGGGTTCGTCGGGGACCGAGTCCGGGTCGATGCCGAGCGCTTCGAGGTCCGCGTCGGTGACCGGGCGGCCGGCCTCGCCCTCGTGGAGCGCGACCGCCTCGTCGAGCATCTCCAGCGCCTCGCCGCGGGACTCCCCCTGGCTTGCGACTCCGGTCGCCACGTCCTTCGCGATCCAGGTATCGCCCTCGCGCCAGAGGTGGACCTCGTCGCTCCGCTCGCCCTCGTCCGGTCGTGACGCCCTCGCCATCACGAGGGGATAGGTCGATATCCCGGAAAAACGTTCGGACGGGATCGCACTCAGTCGCGTCCGGGCCTCTTACTCGTGGTTTGTCAGGCACTTCGAGAGGCCGATCAGCTCGACCGGTTCGGAGTTGTCCGGCGAGTAGACGACCTTCTGGCCCTTCTCCATGTACGGGACCTTCTGCTCCAGGTTGGCGGGGATGTTCACCGCCGAGATGGCGTCCTCGTCGCCGAGGTTGAGGACGACGGTCGTGTTGATCTGCTTGAACACGGGGTCGGCGATGTCCTGTGGGTCCTGGGTGATGAGAAAGAGCCCCAGCCGTTCCTTCCGGCCCTGTTTGGCCGCCTCGGTGAACTTGCCGATGATCTGCTCGCCCTGGACGCTGTCGACCTCCGAGAGGAAGTTGTGGGCCTCGTCGAGCCCGAGCACGAGCGGCGTGTTCTTGATGCGCTCGTAGTCGGGGTCGTTCGAGAGCTTCTGGTCGACGATGAGCGCCGCCAGCGCGAGCACGACCGTCACCGTGGTCCGGGAGTTGTTGATGTGGTAGGTGGGGACGACGGAGATCCCGCCCGGGCGGACGAACTCGTGGACGCGCTCGGTGATCGGGCGGGCGTCCTGGTCGAAGATGCCGTCGAATCCCAGCGCGCGGCGCTTGACCGCGTTGAACGTGGCCTCGTGGACCCGCCCCGTCTCGTCCAGTTCCTCCCGCAGCGCCGGGTCGTCGAGGAACGTTTTGAACTGCTGGTAGGTGCCGTCGGGGCCGTACTCCCGCGAGAAGCGATTGAGGAGCAACTGGAGGGCGTTGTACTGGTTGCCATTCAGACTGGAGCCGGCGATAAGCCAGGGGTTGTCCCCGACCATCGAGAAGGGGATGGTGAACTCGACCTGCTCGGCGCGGTGGTCGCCGGCCGCGTAGGACGCCCCCTGCACCTTCGGGACGAACGCGATGGTGTCGTCGACGCCGCCGTAGGCGATGCCCTCCCGCTCCAGGCGGCGTTCGAACTCGGCGTCCAGATCGGGGTTGTCGTCGTGCATCTGGGCGTACTCGTCCTGCGGGTCGAACATCACGAGCCCGGGCGAGACCTCGCGGTCGCCGTCCTCGACGGGGTAGGTGCGGTCCTCGGCGAGGTACTGCCGGAGGACGTTCTTCGCGCTGTGGGTCTTGCCCGAGCCCGTGCCGCCGGCGACGAGCGTGTGCCGGAAGACCAGCGGGTCGCCGTCCGCGTAGTCGTCTTTCAGCCGGTAGTCGATGTGGGGCGGGTCGGCGGCGGTCTTCACTTTCTCGCCGCCCACGGAGAGGTGGCCGAGGAACACGCCGTCCTCGGGGATCTTCAGGCCGGTCTTGATCTCCGACTTGTCGGTCGCCTCCCGGACGACGGTCTCGGGCTTGGGCACGCGGTCGGTCATCCGCCGCTTCAGTTCGCCGTCCTCCGAGTACAGCACCGCCACGGGGTCGAGCGTCGCGACGAACTTGAAGTCCTGTTCGTCGATGTCGCCCCGCCGCATCGCGCGGCGGGCGTGGATCTCGGTGGCGTCGTCGGCGCGGAACTCCTGGGCGTACTCCAGGGCGGTGATCCGGCAGAACAGCCGCTCGTCGTCCTGGTAGGGGATCAGCAGGTACTTGCCGATCCGCACGTCCGAGCGGTTCTCGACGGTGACGTACGCCCGCAGCTCCGTCTCCTCGCCGTCCTCGCTGATGCGCAGTCCCTCGGTCGCGGAGACGACGCCGACGCCGCGGTCCTCGCCGGCGGGCGTCACGTCCATCGCCTCGAAGTCGTCGTCGGCCTCGCCCGCGTCGAAAGTGTCGACGCCGGTCGCGTCGGACGCGTCGGTCTCGGTCCCGGAATCGGCGTCCGTGGCCGCCCCGCCGGCGTCGGCCTCCTCCTCGTCGCTCCCGTCGAAGTCAGTGAAATCCCCGAGATCGGACATACCCGCCACCTCGTACTCGGAGGGCATGGGTGTTTCCCACCATCTTTTTCGACCGGGGGTTTCCTCGCGCGCCGGAGGCGCGCGGATGCTCAGTACAGTGTATAGACATAACGCTCAGTGAGGGGCCGCAAATCAAAGGGTCTACGACGAAGTCCCGAGAGGGTCTGTATTGACACAACCCATTTTTAACTCCCGGTAGAAGACGCACTATGGCTATCTCGCAAGCCCGTTCCAAATCCCTCTTATTGGGTCAGGATGCCACTGTATCGCTTCGGGGAGTTGCGGTGGCAGGTGGCTTGTTCGTGGCCGTCTTTTCGGTGATGAGCCTCTGGCTAGACCAATCAATCTCGGTTATTGGCTCCGTTTTCTACGTTCTACTCTTCCTGTTGCTCGCTCTTGCGAGCGCGGTCACCTACTACAACGAGGGATTGCTTATCTCACTTCTCCTGACGGTCTGTCCCATGTATGCGGTTGCGATTCATCTCGTACACGTCGGTTGGACCGGACCGACGCCCTATCCAACAGCCGTAGTTATGGCACCGCCGTTAGCACTTCTCTTTGGTATCCCTCTCGGACTCATCGGGGGGGTGCTCGGCCTCGCGGCGAGACGATACACCGACTAACTCAAAGACACGGACTGATAGATTCGCAACGCGAACTGAACAGACTGAACGCCCCGCTGGCGGGTGTATCATGTCGGCCGACTCCGGATCGAACGCGCGACGACGGTCTACTCTCCGGCCTCGCGGACCGCCGCCCGGACGCGCTCGCCCGTGAGCGGCATGTCGACGTGGCCGATCCCCAGCGGTTCGAGCGCGTCGCAGACGGCGTTGACGACCGCGGGCGGGGCGGCGATGGTGCCGGCCTCGCCGATGCCCTTGACGCCGAGGTCGTTCGTGGGGCTGGGCGTGACCGTCGCCTCGGTCTCGACCTCGGGGACGTGGAACGACCGCGGGACCGCGTAGTCGAGCATCGAGTCGGTTTCGAGACGGCCGTCGTCGGCGTAGACCGCCGCCTCGTAGCGGGCCTGGCCGATGCCCTGGGCGACGCCGCCCTCGACCTGCCCCTCGACGATGGTGGGGTTGATCCGCTCGCCGCAGTCGTCCAGCGCGACGTAGCGCTCGATCTCGACGGCGCCGGTCTCGGGGTCGACGGCGACCGCGACGACGTGCGTCCCGAAGGTGTAAGCGGTGTCGTCCTGCTCGAAGAACGTGGTGGCTTCGAGACCCGGATCCATCCCGTCGGGGACGCCCCAGCCGTAGGCCGCCTCCGCCACGTCGGCGAAGGTGCGCGTCTCGTCGGTGTGGTCGGGCGCCGCGAACTCGCCGTCCTCGTAGGTCACCGCATCGGCCGGCGCGTCCAGCAGGTCCGCGGCGAACTCGCGGGCCTTCTCGCGGACGGCGCGGGCGCTCTCGGCGACGGCGTTGCCGCCGGTGATGGTCGAGCGGCTGCCGAAGGTGCCGGTCCCCTGCGGGACGGCGTCGGAGTCGCCCTCCCGCACGTCGATGTTGTCGTAGTCGACCCCGAGTTCGTCTCCGACGATCTGGGCGTAGGTGGTCCCGTGGCCCTGGCCGTGGGAGTGGGTGCCCGCCGAGACGGTGACCGTGCCGTCGGGGTGGACGCGGACGACGCCGCTCTCCATGCCCCCGCCCGTCGACTCGACGTAGCAGGCCAGCCCGACGCCGAGATAGCGGCCGTCCTCGTCGCGGTCGGGCCGGTCGCGCAGGGCCGCCCAGTCGGCGGCGTCGAGCGCCTCGTCGAGGCCCCGTTCGTAGTCGCCGCTGTCGTAGGTGGCGCCGACGGGCGTCTCGTGGGGGAACTCGGTGATCTGGTTCCGGCGGCGGAACTCGGCGGGGTCGAAGCCCAGTTCGCGCGCGGCGGCGCCGACGAGCCGCTCGGCGACGTAGTTGGCCTCCGGGCGGCCCGCGCCGCGGTAGGAGTGGATCGGCGTCGTGTTCGTGAACACCGCGCGGGTCTCGCAGTGGATCGCGGGGATCGCGTACTGGCTGGAGAGCAGCGAGCCGTACCAGCCGGGCATCCCGAGGCTGCCGCCGAGGCCGTAGGCGCCGCAGTTGGCGTCGGTCTCGACGCGCAGCCCCCGGATCGAGCCGTCGTCGTCGACGCCGATCTCGGCGGTCGTGCGGTGGTCGCGGCCGTGGGCGCCCGCGAGGTAGTTCTCGCTTCTGGTCGCGGTCCACTTGACCGGGGTACCGAGGGCCATCGCGGCGAACGCGGCGGCGGCCTCGCCGGGGTGATGGTGGCCCTTGTGGCCGAAGCCGCCGCCCACGGAGGGCGCGACGACGCGGATGTCGCTCTCGGGGAGCCCCAGGGTGGTCGAGAGCTTCCCGCGGTGGCCGTGGGGCGACTGGCTGGTCAGCTCGACGGTCAGCCGCCCGTCGCCGGCGTCCCAGCGGGCGACCGCCGCCCGGGGTTCGAGCGCGTTGGGGATCAAGCGGTTGTTCGTCAGGTCCAGTTCGACGGTGTGGTCGGCGTCGGCCAGCGCTCCGTCGGTCGCCTCGCGGTCGCCGAGTTCCGAGGTGGCGGCGACGTTGTCGGGGGCGTCGTCGTAGAGCGCGGGGGCGTCGGTCCGCTGGGCCTCGCGCTGGTCGACGACGGCACCTCGTTCGTCGTACGCGACTTCGACCGCGTCGGCGGCGTCGCGGGCGCGGTAGCGGTCCTCGGCGACGACCGCGGCGACGGGCTGGCCCTGATAGCGGACCCGGTCGCGGGCGAGCACCGGGTGGCCCGGCGGGTCGCAGTCGAGCCCGTGGGTCGAGAGGGGGAGTACCCCTGGGACCTCGGAGGCCGCCACGTCCGCCCACGTGTAGACGGCCAGCACACCGTCCATCGACTCGGCCGCGTCGGCGTCGACGGACTCGACGTCGGCGTGAGCGACCTCGCTCCGGACGAAGGTGAGGTAGGCGAGGTCGGGGTGGTCGACGTCGTCGGTGAAGGTCGCGTCGCCGGTCAGGAGGGCGGCGTCCTCCCGGCGGTCGACGCCCTCGCCGACGAGCCCGTCGGCGTCGTCGGGGTCGTCGGCCTCGACCGGGTCCGCCGGGTCCGTCCGCGAGTCGTCGGTCATGCCGATCACATCCGGCGACAGCGGCTAAACTGTTGTCCCGGTCACGGACGGCGACCCGGGGACGACCCGCTACACCGCGGCGACGGCCGCGAGGCCGACGTAGACGTTGGTCACCACCACCGCGGTCCCGAGGCCGATGACGGCCAGGAACCAGGCGCGCCAGCCCGGGACGCGCTCGACGACCGGGCGGCACTCCAGCAGGACGACGCCGGCGTACAGCGCGACGGCCGCCTTCAGCGCGACCACCAGCAGCGGGTGGTGGACGAGCAACAGGCGGATCCACGGGTTGGCCTCCAGCGAGGGGCCGGCGAAGGCGGCCGCCACCAGCGTCGACACGGCGTCGCCGAACCCCCAGACGATCACCAGCGAGAGCACCAGCTCGACGTAACCGGGCATCTCCAGACGGATCTCCGAGAGGTCGAGCGCCTCGCCGATCGTCTCTGCCTCTGACATCGCATCCGGAGCGACGCGCGCTCCACCCGCCCCTCTCGATTACTCGCGGATAAATCCTCGCGACGGAGTATCACTGCTGAAATTCAGGACGGATGACGTGACGGCGGAACGGACGCGTCGACGGGCACCACTGCGGGCCGCGCTCAGTCCGCGGGGACGGCACAGCTGTCTGCGTACTCCACGTCGTCGACGGAGTCGATGGGGTCGTCGCCGCAGACCGGACACGACGGGTTCGGCCGGACGGTCACCTCCTCGAAGGACATGTCGGCGGCGTCGTAGACGACCATCCGGCCGTCCAGCGACTCGCCGACGCCGACGAAGTGCTTGACCGTCTCGGTGGCCTGAACCGCGCCGACGGTCCCCGGGAGCACCCCGAGAACCCCGGTCGTCGCGCAGTCGGGGACGGCGCCCTCGGGAGGGGCCTCGGGGAACAGACAGCGGTAACACGGCCCGTCACCGGTGAAGGAGGTCACCTGGCCCTCGAAGCGGTAGATGGCGCCGTGGGAGAAGGGGACGCCCGTGAGGGTGCAGTAGTCGTTGATCAGGAACCGCGTGGGGAAGTTGTCGGAGGCGTCGACGACGAAGTCGTAGCCGTCGACCAGGTCCGCGACCGTCTCCGGCGAGACCGCCACCTCGTGGGGTTCGACGGTCACGTCTGGGTTCAGCTCGGCGACGAACTCGGCGGCGCTCTCCACTTTGGGGCGGCCCACGTCCGAATCGCCGTGGACGACCTGCCGCTGGAGGTTGGACCGCTCGACGGTGTCGTGGTCTGCGATCCCGATGCGGCCGACACCCGCGGCGGCGAGGTACTGGAGCACGGGCGAGCCCAGCCCGCCGGCGCCGACGACCAGCACCGCGGCGTCCAGCAGGTTCGCCTGCCCCTCCGGCCCCACCTCGTCCATGATGATGTGCCGGGAGTAGCGGTCGAGCTGCTCCGGGTCGAGATCCGGCCCTGCCATACCCGCGTCTACCGGACCGAGCGGGTTAAGCGGTCCGCTCCCGGGCGGTGCGACTGGGTGACGACGGGAGGCGCGTCCCACAGCCCGAGTGACCTGCCGGGGCAGAAGACTTACCAGCCACACGAGACACCGCCGAGTATGGCGCCCTCCACCCCGCTCGTCCGCCCCTCCGAGTACTTCGACCGCTACGACCGACCCTCGATAGCCGTCGCCTTCGCCGTCGTCGCGGTGCAGGCGGTCGGGACCGCCGTCGCGATGTGGCTGTTCCTCCAGCGCGTGGTCGCCCACGTCGACGCCCCGCCCGAGGAGAAAGCGCAGGTCCAGAGCGCCCTGGGCGGGGCGATCGTCGGCGTCTTCGTCGGCATCTTCGTCGGGTGGCTGCTGCTCGCCGCCCTGTTGCACCTGTTCGTGTGGTTCGCCGGCGGCCAGCGGTCGTTCGGGACCACCCTCGCCGTCACCGGCGAGGCCGAGATCGCCGGGATCGTCCTGTTGCCCGTGACCACCGTCGGGCTGATCAGCCTGCTCGGCCAGGCCCCGAGCGATCCCCAGGCCTTCGTCGACTTCTTCGAGCGGGCGGCCTCGTTCAGTTCGCCCGTCCTGCTGGTCTCCAGCCTCGTCAGCACCCTCTGGAAGGCCGCGATCCAGGGCTACGGCCTCGGCGTCGCCCACGACCTCCCGGTCGGGAAGATGCTCGCGCTCGCGTTCGGCGTCGGAATCCTCGGCTTCCTGGTGAACCTGATCTGAGGACCGTTCGCGCCTTCAGAGGTCGTAGAGGTCGCCGAACTTCCCCCTGGCGTAGTCGAGGAAGTAGTCGGCGGTGAACCCCTCGCCGGTCGCCTCGCGGACGAGGTCGTCCGTCTCGTAGCGACAGCCGTGGCGGTGGACGTTCTCCGTGAGCCACTCGTGCAGCGGGTCGAACTCGCCGCTCCGTACTTTCCCGTCCAGGTCCTCGATGGCGTCCTCGGCGCTGGCGTACAGCTGGGCGGCGAGGACGCTGCCCAGCGAGTACGTCGGGAAGTAGCCCAGCGAGCCGTGGGTCCAGTGGATGTCCTGCAGACAGCCCTCGCTGTCGGTCTCCGGCCGCACGCCGAGGTACTCCTCCATCTTGTCGTTCCACACGCCCGGCACCTCCTCGACGTCCAGATCCCCGGAGATCAGGTCCCGCTCGATCTCGAACCGGAGGATGATGTGCATGTGGTAGGTGAGTTCGTCCGCCTCGACGCGGATCAGGTTGTCGGGGTAGATCTGGTTGGCGGCCTCGTAGAACGCCCGGGGCGATGCGTCGACGCCGAGGTGCTCGTTCACCGTGTCGGCGAAGTTGTCCCAGAAGGGTCGCGAGCGGCCGACGTGGTTCTCCCACAGGCGCGACTGTGACTCGTGGACCGTCAGGTCCCGCGACTGGCCCAGCGGCGTCCCGTAGTGTTCCTGGGGGAGTCCCTGCGTGTAGGTGGCGTGGCCGAACTCGTGGATGGTCGAGCCGATGGCGCCCATGGGGTCCTCGGGGTCGAACCGCGTGGTCACGCGGGCGTCGAACTGCGTCCCCGTCGAGAACGGGTGGGGCGCGGTGTCGAGCCGCCCGCGCTCCCAGTCGTAGCCCAGGTGGTCCAGCGCCGCCCGCACGGTCTCCTCCTGGGCGTCCTCCGGGTACTCGCCGTCGGCGAAGGGATCCGCCAGGTCCGCGTCGCTGTCCTCGATGGCCTCGATCAGCGGGACGAGTTCGTCGCGCAGCCGCTCCAGCACCCGCTCGGCGGTGTCCAGCCCCAGGTAGGGCTCGTACTCCTCGAACAGCACCGCGTAGGGGTCCCGGTCCGGGTCGATGGCCTCGGCGTAGTCGCGCTTGAGTTCGACCATCGTCTCCAGCGTCGGCGCGAACGAGTCGAAGTCGTCCTCGGCCTTGGCCTCCTCCCAGACCGGCAGCGCGTTCGACGCCGTCTCGGAGATCTCGGTGACGAGGTCCTCGGGCACCTCGACGGCCCGCTCGTGCTCGCGGCGGACCTCGCGGACGACCGCCCGCCGGCCCCCCGAGAGGTCGGCGTCGTCGAGTTCGTCCAGCCACTCGCCGACCCGCTCGTCGGTCAGCTTCTCGTGGGTGACCGCCGACAGCGCCGAGGACTGCTTCGACCGGGCGGGCGTCCCGCCCTCGGGCATCGTCACCTGCTGGTCCCAGCCCAGCACCCCGCCGGCGTCGTTGAGATAGGTCAGCTGTTTGACGTGCTCCTCGAAGGCCGGGTAGGGCTCGGGGCCGGACTCGGACTCCGAGTCGGGGGATTCCATCGTCATCACCCACCGCTAGCGGCCGGGTCCGTATCAAAACACGGGTAACTGGCTATCGACGGCTGCACGACCCGGTCGCTCCCGTCGCAGCCGGTCGAGTCCCGACCGGTCAGAGGTCTTCCTGGCCGAACTCGTCGATGCGGTCGTGGACGTAGGCGGTCCACTCGTCGAGCGTCTCGTGCATCAGCTCGCGGGCCTCGGGCAGCGGGGTCGCGGAGTACTGGTAGACGTGGCCGCCGCCGTCGAGCAGCCGGCGCTCGCGCTCGGCCAGCCCCTTCTCGCGCAGCGTCGACAGCGAGCGGTTGACGTTGCTGCGGTCGCGTTCGAGCTGGTCGGCCAGCTCGGCCACCGTGCTCCCGGGGTGATCCTGGAGGGTCAGGAACGTCCGCACCTCGTGTTCCTGGACGTTGAAGACGCAGGCGAGCACGTCCTCGAAGCCCGGCTGCTCGTCGAGCATCAACTCCCGGAACCGCTCGGGCGAAGGGTCCGCCTCGACCATGGTATCGCCACGTAAGCACCCCCGCCGCTTAAACGGAGGCGGTCACCCGGGCGACGGTCGAACCGAGCGGTGGTCGAACGGAGCGGCGGTCGAACGGAGCGGCGGTCGAACGGAGCGGCGGTCGAACGGAGCGGCGGCGATCGACCCCAGCACCGGTCGGCGCCGAGTCAGCGGCCGTAGCCCTGCTCGACGAGGCAGGTCCGCATCGCCGACTCCGAGTCGTGTTTGTGCAGCCGCGTCGGCGTGTCGCAGTAGAAGGTCTCGCCGTCCCAGCGGAGCGTCACCTCGTGTTCGGCGTCGAGAAACTCCGTCCGGACGCGGACCCGCCCCTCCGATTTGATCCGGTCGAGCAGCTCGTCGGCGTCCAGCGCACCGGCGTCGACGACGGGCGGGTCGGCCATCACTGCCCGGTTCGACCGCCGCGATAATCAGTGTTCGCTCCGGCCGCGCGACGGTCGCACACGCGCGACCGCCGCGACCGGGCGCCCGCAGCCGGGCTCAGTGCCAGTTGCGGTGGGGGTGGGGCTGGTTGTCGCCGCGGTCGTCGTAGTACTTCAGGCCGATGAACGAGTCGTCGAGGTTGCCCATCAGCGCCGTGTACGCGTCGTCGGCCGACTCGTAGGTCCGTCCGTTCGAGCGGGCGAGCACCGTCTCGACTGTCGTGGTGTCGCCCGTCGGCGCCTCGATCTCAACGTCGCCGACCCGGTCGGCGACCGTCGCCGTGTCCGTCGGGTACTCGCACGATTCCGTCAACAGCTGGCGCGTCTCTGTGATCCGCATCTGTAGTTCACGATTATCCTACTGCATTATAAATCATTAGGGTTAGTGAGTGTCAATCTCTCGCACGGGTATGCCGGCAATATCTACACAATCGTGAACGAGCGCGACGGAGAAATCGAAAATATGGGGTTACGAGCCGGCGCCGGACGCTACTCCTGTTCCGCTAACCACGCCAACAGTCCTTTCTGGGCGTGCAGGCGATTTTCGGCCTGGTCCCAGACGATAGCGTTGTCGCTCTCGATGGCGGCGTCGGTGACCTCCTCGCCGCGGTGGGCGGGCAGGCAGTGCATCAGCGCGCGGTCGCCCAGCAACTCGGGCGTGATCTGGAAGCCCTCGAACGCATCCAGTTTCTCCGCGCGCTCGTCCTCCTGGCCCATGCTGACCCACACGTCCGTGTACACCACGTCCGCGTCGACGATGGCGGCCTCGGGGTCGGTCGTCGTCGCCGGCGCGGTCCCGAGCCCGTCGGCGCGCTTCAGCACGTCGTCGTCGATGCCGTAGCCCTCGGGGGTGGCGACGGTCAGGTCGAGCCCCGACATCGCGGCGCCGAGGACGAACGACTGGCAGACGTTGTTGCCGTCGCCGACCCACGCGACGGTCGGGTCTTCGAAGTGCTCGCGGATGGTCAGCAGGTCGGCGAGCGTCTGGCATGGGTGGGCGTCGTCGGTCAGCGCGTTGATGACCGGCACGCCCGCGTACTCCCCGAGTTCGACCACGTCGGCGTGGTCGTAGACCCGGGCCATCACGAAGTCGACGTAGCGGCCCAGCGCCCGCGCGATGTCCTTCACCGGCTCGCGCCCGTGCAGGCCGATGTCGTCGGGACCGAGGAAGACGGCGTGGCCGCCCAGCTGAGTCATCCCCGTCTCGAAGGAGACCCGCGTTCGCGTCGACGGCTTCTCGAAGATCATCCCGAGCGTCTGGCCGTCCAGGAGGTCCGACGCGCCGGTCTCGCGGTAGTCGGCCTTGATCGCCGCCGCGCGGTCGAGGACGGCCGCCAGTTCGTCGGTCGTGAGGTCGTCGACGTCGAGGAAGTTCATTGTAGTCGCTCCGTCGCAGTCTCGAGGACGGCCACGGCGCGGTCGTACTCGGCGAGCGAGACGTGCTCGTCGGGCGCGTGGTCCAGGTCCGAGTCGCCGGGCCCGTAGGTCACCATCGGACAGTCCCACTCCTGTGCGTACACGTTCATATCACTTGTGCCGGTCTTCCGCAGGAGTCGCGGGTCCCCACCCACTTGCCGGACCGCCGCGCGGAAGGCTCTGGCCGCCGCCGTCCGCGGGTTCATCATCACCGGTTCGACCGCGTCGTGCCAGTGGACCGTCCCGTTCGCGAGGTGGCCGTCCGCGATCTCGCGGACCTCCTCGGTCGTGTACTCCGGCGGGACGCGCAGCTGCACGTCGGCCGTCGCCTCGACGGAGAGCCCGTCGTCGGTGATCCCGCCCTCGAAGCTGATGGGCTTGGCCGTCACGCGCTCGAAGACGGGCACCCACTCGTCGTGACCGAACTCCTCCTCGACCGCCGACCACCAGCCGATGGCGTCCTGGATCGCGTTGTTCTCCGGCCGCGAGGAGTGACCGGACTCCGAAGTCGCGACGTACGTCCCGGCGAGCAGCCCGCGGTAGCCGAGCGTGATGCCGTCCCAGCCCGAGGGTTCGCCGTTGACCACGGCGTCGGGTTCGGCGTCGCGCTCTTCGACGAGATGCCGGGCACCGCGCGAATCCACCTCCTCGCCGACGACGCCGACGAACGAGGCGCCCGTGCGGACGGCCGCGACGGCCATCGAACAGAGCGGCCCCTTCGCGTCGACGCTCCCGCGGCCCCACAGCTCTTCCTCGCCCGCCTCGTTCTCCTCGACGCGGACCGGGATGTCGCCCGGCACCGTGTCGATGTGGGAGGTCAGGAGGACGCTGTCGTCGGCCGGCGCGCGGACGTTGCCCACGTCGTCGACCCACACCTCGCGGTCGTGGCTCTCGAAGAAATCGACGAGCACCTGCGCGGCTTCCGCCTCCTCGCCGGTCACGGAGGGGGTGTCGACCACGTCGACCAGGAGGTCGCGGGCCTCCTCGTCGACGGGCACGTCGGGCGTCGGCTCCTCGCCGTCGCCGCCGCCCTGCTCGCCGGCGCTCTCACTCATCGCCGACGACCTCCGCCATGGCGTCGACCACCTGTTCGACCTCCGCCTCGGTGACGGTCAGCGGCGGGAGGAACCGCACGACGGTCCGCCCCGCGGGCAGCGCGAGGATCTGGTGGTCCATCGCGAGTTCCTTCAGCGCGCGGTTGGCGCGGCGGCCGACCTCGACGCCGACCATCAGCCCCTCGCCGCGCACCTCGCGTACGTCGTCGCCTATCTCCTCCTCCAGGCGCTCCTGCATGTACGCGCCCACGTCGCCGGCGTGGCCCGGGATGTCCTCCTCGACGATGGTCGAGACCGTCGCGCCCGCGGCCGCGGAGATGACCGGCCCGCCGGAGAACGTCGAGGCGTGGCTGCCGTAGTTGTCGGCGATCCACTCGCGACAGAGCGTCGCGCCGACCGGGAAGCCGTTCCCGAGCCCCTTCGCGGCGGTGATCATGTCCGGGACGACGCCGGACTGTTCGGCCGCCCACAGCGTGCCCGTCCGGCCCATCCCGGTCTGGACCTCGTCGAAGACGAGCGCCGCGCCGGCCTCCTCGGTCTCCTCGCGGGCGCGCTGGAGGAACTCGGCCGAGGCGGGGTTGATGCCGCCCTCGCCCTGGACGGGTTCGACGATCACGGCCGCCGTCTCGTCGTCGACGGCCGCGGCGAGTTCGTCGCCGTCGTCGTAGGGGACGAACTCCACGTCGCCCATCAGCGGCTCGTAGGGCTTCTTGTACTTGCTCTTCCAGGTCGTCGCCAGCGCGCCCATCGTCCGGCCGTGGAACCCCTGCATCGTCGCGACGATCTTGGAGTTCCCGGTGGCCGAGCGGGCGAACTTCAGCGCCGCCTCGTTGGCCTCCGTGCCGGAGTTACAGAGCCACGTGTAGTCGATGGGGTCGGGCGCCGTGTCGGCCAGCCGCTCGTACAGCGCCGTCCGCGCGGCGTTGGGGTAGGAGGCCTGCACGTAGGTCAGCTTCTCGAACTGCTCGGTCACGGCGTCGTGGACCGCCTCGTGGCCGTGGCCCAGCGGGACGCAGGCGTAGGAGGCCCCGAAGTCAAGATACTCTGTGCCGCTGTCGTCGTAGAGGACCGTACCGTCGCCCTCCTCGATCTGGATCGGTTTCTCCGAAAAGACGAATCCGCTCATGAATCTCCCTCCGTCGTGTCCGCGTTGTCGTCCGCAGTCGTCTCGTCCGCAGTATCGGAAAGCGCCGACGCGTAGACGTGCGTGCCGCCGCCGTCCAGCGCCGACAGGATCGGGTCGTCGGCGTTGGCGTCCGCCACGACCACCTCGTCCGCACCGCCCTCGATGGCTTCCCGGATCGCCATCACCTTCCGCTCCATGAAGCCCTCGGCGGCGTCCTCCAGAGCGGCCCACTCGTCGGCCGTCTCGACGGACTCGATGAGTGTGTCGGGGTCGTCCGGGTCCGCGTAGATGCCCTCCACGTCCGTCAGCAGGACGAGCGTCCCCTCCAGCGCACCGGCGATGTGGGCGGCCGAGCGGTCGGCGTCGGTGTTCACGGGGACGACCTCGTCGTCGTCTTTCCCGGCCATCGGCGGGCTGGCGACCGGGGTGTAGCCGTCCGCGAAGAGCGTCTCCAGCAGGTCGGCGTTCACCCGCTTGATCGTCCCCGAGTGGTCGCCCCGGCGGATCTTGCGCGTGCCGTCGTCCATGACGCGAACGGCGGACTTGCGCGGGCCGTACAGCAGTTTGCCGTCGACGCCGTTGAGCCCCACCGCGTCGACGCCCTGGCTCTGGAGGCCCGCGACGAGCTGGGTGTTGAGGTGGCCGAAGACCATCTCGAATACCTCCATGGTCTCGGCGTCAGTAAAACGGCCGACGACGCCCGACGGCGTCTCGACGTACTCCGGTTCGATGCCGAGCCGTTCGAGCGTCTCGTCGACGGCCGTCGAGCCGCCGTGAACCACGGCGACTGACTCGTCTCTGTCCTCGGTAAGCGTTGCAACGTCCGCCAGAGCGCCCGCGGGGTCGACCGCGCGGGCGCCGCCGATCTTGACGACTGTAGTCACGAAAAATCACCTGCTCAGGGGGCGCCGACCGGGTGGAGGCCCCCGAACTCCAGCCCCGCCGTCTCCTCGATGCCCAGCGCGACGTTGGCGGCGTGGACCGCCTGCCCCGCCGAACCTTTCATCATGTTGTCGATCGCCGAGAAGACGACGAGGCGCCTGTTTCTGGGGTCGAGCTCGAACCCGACCTCCGCGCGATTCGTCCCCGCGACCGCCTTGGGTTCGGGGTAGCGGTACACCCCGCCGCCGCCCGCGACGAGTTCGACGAACGGCTCCTCGCCGTACTCGCCGCGGTACGCTCCCCACAGGTCGCCCTTCGAGACGGGCTCGCCGGGGAAGACGTGACAGGTCGCGCTCGCGCCGCGGATCATGTCCACCGCGTGGACCGTGAACGACACGTCCAGGCCGAGGAACTGTTCGATCTCGGCCTCGTGGCGGTGGCCCGTCGGCGCGTACGGGCGGACGACGCCCGAGCGCTCGGGGTGGGAGGACGCTTCGCCGCCGCCGGCGCCGCCCTCCGACGACCCCACTTTCACGTCGACGACGACCTGCTCGTCGCCGGTGAGGATGCCCTCCTCGACCAGCGGCTTGAGGCCCAGGATCGTCGCCGTGGCGTTGCAACCGCCCGAAGCGATCAGGTCCGCACCCGGCAGTTCGTCGCGCGTCAGCTCCGGGAGCGCGTAGACGGACTCCTCCAGCAGCTCCGGACGCGTGTGCCCGTCGTACCACTCGTCGTACTGTTCCGCCGAATCGAGACGGAAGTCCGCCGAGAGGTCGACGACCGTGTCGGCCGCCTCCTGAAACTCGTCGATCTGCTCCATCGAGACGCCGTGGGGCGTCGCCGCGAACAGCGCGTCGACGCTCTCCAGATCTTCGGGCGAAGAAAAGCGCAGGTCGAGGTCGCGCAGGTTCGGGTGGGCGTGGCCAACCGTCTTGTTCTCCTTCGAGCGGCTGGTCGCCTGGACGACCTCGAACTCGGGGTGGCCGGCGAGCAGGCGGAGCAGCTCCCCGCCGGTGAACCCCGAGCCACCGACGACGGATGCGGTGTATTCACTCATGCCTCGGACCTCACGTCGCCGCCTCCGCGGCCTCTTCGTCCTCGCCGGCCCCGGCGGTGGTCTCCAGCCAGTCGACGACCGTCGCCGGCACGTCCACGTCGGTGACCTCGTTCAGCGCCTTGAACTCGACCGTGTGGTTGACCTCGTGGACGGTGTATCCCGAGGGGTCACCGTCCTCGTCGACGCCGGTCTCCATGAGGTCGATCCCCAGCAGGCCGCCGCCGACGGCGTCGCTGGCCTTGCGCACGAGCTGTTCCATCTCGTCGGTGATCTCGATCTCGGAAGTCTCGGCACCCTTGGCGGCGTTGGTCAGCCAGTGGTCCGACGAGCGGACCATGCCGGCGACCGGCTCGCCGTCGACCGCGACGACGCGGATGTCCCGGCCCGGCTTGTCGACGAACTCCTGGACGTAGAAGACCTTGTGCTCGTAGTGGCCCAGGGTCTCCTTGTGTTCGAGGATCGCCTCCGCGGCGGACCGCGAGTCGATCTTCGCCATCAGGCGGCCCCACGAGCCGATGACCGGCTTGAGGACGCACGGATAGCCAAACGCCTCGATACTTTCGAGGGCGGCGTCTTTCGTGAACGCCACGTCGGTCGCCGGCGTGGGAACGCCCGCCTTCTCCAGCGCGAGGCTGTTTTTCACCTTGTTCGCGCAGACCTCCGCGGTCTCGGCGCTGTTGACCACCGGAATGTCGTAGGCGTCGGCGAACTCCGTGGCGTACAGCGAGCGGCTCGTCGCCAGACAGCGGTCGACGAGCACGTCGACGCCCCGCATGTCCTCCGGGGGCTCCGAGAGCCCGAAGCGCTGCTTGCGCACGTCGACCTTGACGACCTCGTGGTCGCGCTCACGCAACTCGTTGAGCAGGAGCTTCTCGTCCCGGCGGATCCGGGAGTAGAGGATGCCGACCTTCACTCTCACTCACCCCAGTCCTCTTCGAGCTCGGGGGCCGTCTCGAGGACTGGAGGTTCGGTGTCGACGACTTCGAGCTCGGCGCCGCAGGTGCCACAGTCGACGATCTCTCCTATCTCGATGCCGTCGTGCAGAGTCACTTCCGCTCCGCACTCGACGCATTCTGCCATCGTACCCCCTACTCACCCTGCTATCTACTTAAACGCTTCGAACCTATCAGACAAAAATAGTTACGCGTACGCGACGCTAAGCGCGTTGCAGGCCCGATTTCGTGGACAGTCCGTTCACTGTATCAGTTTGGTGGTAGTTCCCCTCGCGGGGGTCGTGGGAGCGGCTGCGGTCGGTAGTGCGGGACGCTGTGGCGGCGCCGGTCACGCATAGTCGGCCACCTCCGCTTCGAGGTCGGCCAGCGCGTCGGTCACGGCCGCGCGCCGGTCGGCCAGCGCGTCCTCGTCGGCCGCCAGGCGCTCGCGGGCGTCGTCGATCTGGGAGGCCACCGCCTCGGGGGCGGGACCGCCCGGCGAGTCGCGCATCGCGACGCTCTCGACGGGGTCGAGCGTCGCCTCCAGCGTCTCCCGGTCGACGTACGCCGTGAGGGGTTCGCCGAGAATCTCCTCGGCGGCCGCCTCCAGGTCGGCGATGTCGGGCGCGTCCTGGCCGGGATCGAGGTCCTCCGCGACCGTCGCGACGACCTCGTGGGCCGTCCGGAAGGGGACGCCCGCCATCGCCAGCCGGTCCGCGACGCCGGTCGCCGTCGAGAACCCGGCCGCGGCCTCCGCTTCGAGCACCTCGTCGTGCCACTCCGCCGTCGTCAGCGCGCCGGTCGCGACCTCCAGCGCGGGCGGCACCGAATCGACGGCGGTCCAGGCCGGCGGCGTCGCCTCCTGCAGGTCGATGTTGTACGAGCGGGGCAGCCCCTTCAGCGTCGTCAGCAACCGCTGGAGCGCGCCCCCCGCCTCGCCGGCCGTGGCGCGGACGATCTCCAGCGTGTCCGGGTTCTTCTTCTGGGGCATGATCGACGACGTGGAGGCGTAGTCGTCGCTGATCTCCAGATAGTCGCGGCCGCTGTAGACGACGAGATCCTCCGCGAGTCCCGACAGCGTCGTCGCCAGCGTCGTCAACGCGCTCGTCGTCTCGACGAGGAAGTCCCGCGAGGACGTGGCGTCCATCGAGTTCGCCACGGTGCCGTCGAAACCCAGCAGGTCGGCGGTACGCTCCCGGTCCACCTCGAAGGGCGTCCCGGCGAAGGCGGCCGCACCCAGCGGCGACTGGTTGGTGGTATCGAATGCCGCGAGCAGGCGCTCGGTGTCCCGCGCCAGCGGCCCCTCGTAGGACAGGATCCAGTGGGCCACGGTCACGGGCTGGGCGTACTGGAGGTGTGTGAACCCAGGTAGCAGCGTCTCGGTGTGGTCGGCGGCCGCGTCGAGCAACTGCTCGCGCGCGCCCACGACCGTCTCCAGCGCCTCGAAGAGGTCGGCACGGAGGCGATACCGGATGCAGGTCGCCACCTCGTCGTTGCGCGAGCGCGCGGTGTGCATCCGCCCGCCCTCGGGACCGACCCGCTGGATGACCGCCGTCTCGATGGCCTCGTGCACGTCCTCGGCGTCGGGCAGCTCGCCGTGGCCCGCCGCCGCCACGTCGTCGAGGGCGTCGAGAATCGCGGCCGCGTCCTCGTCGTCGACGATGCCCTGCTCGGCCAGCATCACCGTGTGGGCGCGGTCGACCTGCAGGTCGGCCGCGAAGATCCGCTGGTCGGCGGCCAGCGAGGACATGAACCCGCGCGCGGGACCGCCCGAAAAGCGGTCGCGGCGGACCGCGGTCCCGCCGCTTTCGCCGCCCTCGCCCGCCCCGGGTGTGTCCTCGCCGTCGGTCATCTTACTCCTCGTCCTGACCGCCGTCGGTCGCCGCCTCCGCCTGCTTCGCCGCGACGTTCTCGGCGACGCGATTCGCGAGGCGCGACTGGAAGCCGTGGTACTTCGCGACGCCCGTCGCGTCGTTCTGTTCGATGTCGTCGGTGACCGCCTCCTCGTTGAACGAGGCCGCCGACTCGCTGTAGACTGCGTACTCGCTGTCGCGGCCGACCGCGCGGGCCTGGCCGCCGTCGAGTTTGACGGTGACGGTCCCCGTCACTTTCGTCTGGGTCTGCTCGATGAACGATTCGAGTGCCTTCGTCAGCGGCGCGTCGACCAGCCCCTCGTAGCCCTTCTGGGCCCAGCGCTGGTCGACCTGCTGTTTGAACGAGCGCTCCTCCTGGGTGAGGACGAGCGATTCGAGCGCCTCGTGGGCCGTCAGCAGCACCGTCGCCGCGGGGTGCTCGTAGTTCTCGCGCACCTTGAGCCCGAGCATGCGGTCCTCCATGATGTCCGAGCGGCCGACGCCGTGGGCCCCGGCGCGCTCGTTGAGGTCCTCGATGAGCGAGACGGCGTCCTGGTCCTGGCCGTCGACGGCGACGACCGCGCCCTGTTCGAACTCGACCTCGACCGTCTCCGGTTCGGCGTTGCCTGGCGCCTGCGTCCAGTCGTAGATCTCCTCGCCGGGGACGTGGGCCGGGTCCTCGAGCTCGGAGCCCTCGACCGAGCGGCTCCAGAGGTTCGTGTCGATGCTCCAGCGGCCGCCGTCGCCGCCCTCGACGGGCAGGCCCTTCTCGGCGGCGTACTCGCTCTCCCACTCGCGGGTGAGGCCGAGTTCGCGCACCGGCGCGAGCACGTCCAGGTCCGAGGCGCGCCAGACGGCCTCGAAGCGCAGCTGGTCGTTGCCCTTCCCCGTGCAGCCGTGGGCCAGCGCGCTACAGCCCTGCTCCTCGGCGACTTCGAGGATGGCGTTGGCGATGACCGGGCGCGCGAGCGCCGTTCCGAGGGGGTAGCCCTGGTAGGAGCCGTTGGCCTTGACGGACTGCAGGCACAGCTCGGCGAACTCCTGTTTGGCGTCGACGACGTAGTGGTCGAGGCCGAGTTCCTCGGCGGTCTCGCGGGCCTCGTCGAACTCCTTTTCGGGCTGGCCGACGTCGACGGTGACGCCGATGACGTCGTCGTAGCCGTACTCTTCCTTGATGAGCGGGACGCAGACTGTCGTGTCGAGCCCGCCGGAGAAGGCGAGCGCGACGGTGCCGGATGGGTCGGATGGCATGTGTTGTGTGGTGACTGTCGGGTGAGATGTCCGCCCGGAACCCGACGGTGGCGGCGTTCGGAAACGAAACGTGGCGACGAGGGAAGGAGTAGTTGCGGGCCTAACGGCCCGGTCGTCGTCGCCGCGGTCGTCGGGCGTCGACGCCTGCCAGCGCCGCCGTCCGACGCGCGAAAAGTCGGTCGGCGGACCCGCGGCTCGCCGCCGTCTGCACGCCGGGAGCGCGGGTCGAAGCCATGTACCCGCTACTACCACCGAGTCGCTACTAAAAGGTTGCGAACCCCGCCGAGCGCCTCGCTACGCTCTGTTAGGGGGTGACACGCCCCCGCGAGACCGGGTCCGCTTCGGCGACCGTCGGCCGGTCACCGCTGACCCGACGGACCGGCGACCGAGCGGATCGTCCCCTCGTCCGCGTCGCCGCCGGCACCGTCGTCACCGCTACTACCGGCGCCATCGCTGCCGTCCGAACCGTCGTCACTGTCGCCGCTACCGTCGGCACCGCTGTCGTCGGCAGGACCGTCGCCGTCGCTGGCGCCGTTGTCGCTGTCGTTGCCGTCGGCATGGTTGTCGCCGGTACCGGCGTCGCCGCCACCGGGACCGTCCCCGGTTCCGTTTCCGGTGCCGGCGCCGCCGGCATCGCCGTCACCGGGTCGGTCGGATCCGTCGCTCGCGTTCGCGTTCCCGGGCGATCCCTGCCCGCCGCCCGCCGGCCCGGTCTCGTTCCCCGAACCGGCGCCGGCGTTCTGCGGTGGACCTGTCTCGTTACCGGCGCCGGGTCCGGACCCCGCCGACGGTCCGGCCGCGTCGCCCGCCCCGGCGTCCGCGGGCGGCCCGGTTTCGCCACCGGGGCCGGCGCCGTCAGGCGGGCCGTTTCCCCGGTCGCCCGGCGGGCCGGTCCGATTCTCGACGAACGCGGGCGGGCCGCCGACGCCCTTGCCGGCGCCCTTCCCGGCGATGCTGCGGGCGATCTCGGCGACCTCGGGGCCGGTGAGTTCGCCGGCCCGCGACTGGAGCGTCCGGATCGCGGTCACGTTGACGCCCCTGGCTTCGAGCGCGGCCTCGGGGAGTCCGCCGGCCACGGCGGCGGTCTGGTTCAGGCGGCGCTCGACCGCGCGCTGTTTCGCGTGCAGCGCCGCGAGGCGAGCGCGGTACGCGCCCTCGCTCACGGTCCCGTTCTCGTGGGCCCGCTCCAGTTCGGCGACCTCGGCGTCGAGCTCGGCGAGGCGGTCCTCCAGCTCCGCGACCTCGCCGGCGACCACGCCGGCCGCCGAGCGGTTCGAGGCGGCGGCGGCCACCCGCTGGCCGAACGCCCGCGCCTCGATCTCGCCCGCCACGTCGGCCTGCTGGACGCCGACGACGCCCGCGAACCGCTCGCCCGGTGCCAGCAACTCGTTCGTGCTCTCGTTCGACGCGGTGCCGTCCGTCCCGGTCACCTGTGCCGGACCGGCGGGGCCGGTCAGCGCGGCGACCGGCACCGCGCCGACCGCCGCGACCGCCACGACCACCGCCGCGACCACGGCTGACGTTTCGCCCATCTCACTCCCTCCTTGGCCCCCGCGCTCCATATAAACCCACAACTCCGAACCCGGATCAATCCCGATTAAGCCGGTTTTCGACCGGCGACCGTCCCGTCGCCGTTCCTCGATTCCTCGGCCTACCGCGACCGAGGGGCGCTGAAGGGTCGAAATCTATAAATCGCTCTCTTCGGGCAGGGCGACGACGTTCTCGCGGCCGATGCGGAACGTCTCGACGGCGTCTTCCTCGCGGAGGTTGCCGACGACCTGGCTGGTCTTGGCGTCGGTCCAGTCGAACTCCCCGGCGATCCGCTGCTGTTTGATCCGGCCGCCGTTCTCTTCGAGGAGGCGGACGACCCGCTCCTCGTTGCTCAGCAGTTCCTCCGGCGGTTCGTCGGGGCCACCGTCGTCCGCCGCGGTCGACCCCGCGGCGCCGGTTCCGCCGGCCGCGCCGCCCGCGTCCGCGGCCGCGTCGTCCCCGGCCCGCGAACGGTAGAGCCACCCGGCGCCCGCGGCCGCGGCGACCAGCAGGACGACCAGCCCGGCCGCCAGCGCCGCGGTCGGGAGGCCGCCGCCCGCGGGCGCGACGACCACCCGCGGCTCGTTCGGGCCGAACTCCGCCGGCCCGCGCCAGGTGGCCGACCCGTTACCGGTCCCGTCGGGGTCGGGCGCCACCGACCTGGGCTCGTAGTCGGCCGGCCACGACAGGACCAGCGAGGACTCGCCGTCGAGGAAGAACCCGGACAGCGAGTCGCCGATCCGCAGCCGGTCGCCGTCAGTCGCCGCGAAGGCCGTCCACGTGAACCGGTACGTGAGGGCCCCGTACTCCTGGGGGAGTTGCTCCTTGCTCGCGGTGACGGTGACGCCCTCCAGCGCCATCTCGCGGCCGGTCCGGTTCTCCGCGCTGGCGACCGTCCGGCGCATGCCCGTGGCGAACTGGTCCGTGAACGACGACGGGGTCTCGCGCACGTCCGCCTGCACCGACTCGAAGGCCTCGGTCGTGTTCGCGTCGTCCAGTCGCACGCGGAACTCGACGGTCCACTCGGCGGTGCCGTTCTCCAGTACGTCGGCGCGCAACACCACTACGTCGGGGTCGACCGCCGACTGGAAGGCCGGCGGCGGCGCGACCTGTGACGCCGCGCCGCCCCCGAACGCAGCGGCTCCGCGGTCCGGCTCGACCGACGGCCCGCTCGCGCCCCCGAGCGCGGGCCCGACGGCCGACAGACACAGCAGCGCGACGGCGACCGACACCACGGCCCCCCGCGACGCGTCTCTCATCATCACCCGCGTCGGCGCGAACCGCGGAAAGTCTTTCGTGGTCGCCCGCGAGTCCGGTTCGAGCGACACGTTCCCGAAGGCACTTGCCGGTCGCTCGCCACCGGACGCTCATGGACACACGGGCCGATATCGAGGTCGAGACGCTGCTGAAAGTGGTGCTCGTCCTCGTCGTCGTCTGGCTCGCGCTGGAGGTCCTCGGCGCCCTCACGGACCTGCTGCTGGGCGCGCTGCAACCGGTGCTCGGGCTCGTCATCGCCGCGCTGATCGTCCTCTGGCTGCTCGACCGGATCTGAGCGGAGCCGCGACCCGCGAGCGACGATGCGAGCGACCCGGTATCGCCGTCCGCGAGCGACCCGGTATCGCCGTCCGCGAGCGACGGCCTTTTCGGCGGCTGGTCCCTCCGGAGAGGCGTGTACAGCCTGAACGTCCCCGTGCCCGGGACGGTCGCCGCGCTCGCCCGCGACCTGGGGACCCGTCTCGGGACCGCCGACCTCCGCCAGCGCGGCGAGCACACCCTCGTCGCCAAGCGCCTCGGCCGCGGCGACGCCGCTCGCTACCACGAGCTCGAGGCCCGCGCCCGCGAAACCCTCCGCGGCGAACCGCCCTTCGAGGTGCGGGTCACCGGCGTCGACGTCTTCACCGACGTGCCCCGCGGCGAGGGCCCCGTCGTCTACCTCGCCGTCGAGAGCCCCGGCCTCGTCGACCTGCACCGGCGGCTCTGCGAGCGCTTCGACCCCGTCGACGACGTGGAGGGCGACGACTACGTCCCCCACGTCACGGTCGCCCGGGGCGGCTCCGTCGAGCGGGCGGCGGGCCTCCGGGACACCCCCTTCGACCCCGTCGAGTGGACCGCCGAACGGCTGGAGTTCTGGGACGCCGAACGCTCCCAGTCCGTCAGCTCCGTGTCGCTGGGCTGAGTCGCCGGCCGGCGAACCCGGCGCGGGTCCCGCGCTCCGTAACTCCGCGGCCTTCGGCGACGCCTACGCCGTCGGTTCCTCTCGTTTCGCCGCGTCGACTGGGAGTTCGCGCGCCACGTCCGCGGGCGGGGCGTCGAACCGGTCGGGGTGGAGCAGACCGGCGAGGTGTTCGAGCGTGTCGACCAGCCTGGGGCCGGGCCGGTTGACGAAGTAGTGGCCGTCCATCGCGTAGACGCGGCCGGCCTCGGCGGCGGACAGGTCCGCGAACCCCGGGCGGTCGGTCAGCTCGTCGGCGCTGTCGAGCGTCTGGTCGAGCCCGAACCCGCAGGGCGCGGCGACGACGGCGTCGGGGTCGACCTCGCGGACGCTGGCCCACTCCCGGGGGGTCGAGCGGTCGCCGGTTTCGGCCATTGGGTACGTGCCGCCCGCCGCGTCGACGAGTTCCGGCATCCAGTGGCCGGCGACCATCACGGGGTCGAGCCAGTCGAAGACGGCGACGCTCGGCCGGTCGTCGGGGTCGATCCCAGCCGTCCGCTCGCGGACCGCGTCGACGCGCTCGCGCAGGTCCGCGACCACCTCGGCCGCTCGGTCCTCGCGGTCGAACACGTCGCCGAAGCGCTCGATATCGTGATAGAGGTCGGCGAGGCTGTGTACGTCGGTCGTGAGCACCTCGGCGTCGACCCCGGCCTCGGCGATGGCCTCCTCGACGAGCAGCGTGTCGACGGCGCACACGTCGCAGACGCCCTGGGTGACCACCACGTCGGGGTCGACCGCGGCGAGGGTGTCGAGGTCGATCTCGTAGACGCCGCCGTGTTCCTGTTCGGCCTGTGCGACCTGTTCGTTGATCGCGGCGCTGTCCTGGTCGGGGTCGACCCGCGAGCGGTCCAGCGTCGGCAACTCGGCGGCCGCGGGCGGCCAGTCGCACTCGTGGGAGACGCCGACGGGTTCGGCCCCGAGGGCGTAACAGATCTCGGTGGCCGACGGCAGCAGGGAGGCGACGCGCATAGCGGAGCGTGGGTGCGGTCGGACGTAAAACCACGGTGGTGAGGTCGGGGGCGTGCCCGCTCGGAGAGAACTCCTAAGACGGTCGAACACGAACGAGACTGCAGATGACGTTCGACGACGCGGACCGGGCGGTCGCGTGCGCGAGTATCCTCGGAGCGAGGACTGCCGACGAGCGCGACGGTGGATTCTCCGACGAAGACGTGGCCGTGTGGTCCGAGACGGCGGTCGACCCGCCGACTGTGGGCGACTCGAACACCGAAGCAGACGGGCAGTGACCGCGACGGCCACGGTCCCGCCCGCTCGGCCGTGTGTCGCTCTCCCAGCGAAGGGAAAGGTATAGCACCGTCGCTGTCCGACGTACGCGCATGACCGCCGGGACCGGAGAGCAGCGCGAACGGGAGCGCGGGTTCGACCACGCGGAGATCGAGCCCCGCTGGCAGCGCACGTGGGACGAGGAGGGTGTGTTCCGCATCCCCGACGACGCCGAGGACCCCGAGTACGTCCTCGCGATGTTCCCCTACACGTCGGGCGACCTGCACATGGGCCACGTCCGCAACTACACCATCACGGACGCCTACGCCCGCTTCGAGCGGATGCGCGGCGAGGAGGTCCTCCACCCGATGGGCTGGGACTCCTTCGGCCTCCCCGCCGAGAACGCCGCCAACGAGCGGGACACCAACCCCCGCGACTGGACGATGGACTGCATCGACTCGATGACCGAGCAGTTCAAGTCGATGGGCTTCGGCTACGACTGGGAGCGGGAGATCACCACCTGCGAGCCCGAGTACTACCGGTGGAACCAGTGGCTGTTCAAGCGGTTCCGCGAGGAGGGCCTCGTCGAGCGTCAGGCCGCCGAACTCAACTGGTGTCCGTCCTGCGAGACCGTCCTCGCCGACGAGCAGGTCGAGGAGGAGCGCGACGGGACCGAGATCTGCTGGCGCTGTGACACCCCCATCGACCACCGCGAGATGGACCAGTGGTTCCTGACGATCACCGACTACGCCGACGAACTGCTGGCGGACCTAGACGAACTGGACGGGTGGCCGAACAACGTCCGGGAGATGCAGCGCAACTGGATCGGTCGCCAGGAAGGGGACAGCGTCGAGTTCGAGCTGACGACCGGCGACGAGGTGGAGATCTTCACCACCCGCCTGGACACGATCCACGGGGCGACCTTCTTCTCGCTGGCCCCGGGTCACCCGGTCGCACAGGAGATCGCCGAGGACAACGACGAGGTCGCGGAGTATATCAGGGAGGCCGAGCAGGCCGACGAGGACGAACTCGACGTGACCTCCGGCGTGTTCACCGGGGAGTACGCCGTCAACCCCGCCACCGGCGAGGAGATCCCGGTCTACGTCGCCGATTACGTGCTGACCGACGTGGGGACGGGGGCGCTCTACGCGGTCCCGGCCCACGACGAGCGCGACCACGAGTTCGCCGAGGAACACGACATCCCCATCAAACAGGTCGTCGAACCGAAACCCGACGCCGAGGTCGACGCCGAGGACGTGGACGTGCAGGCGGAAGCCTACACGCCGGACGGTGTCCTGGTCAACAGCGGCGAGTACGACGGCCTGACCAGCGAGGAAGCGAGGGAGAGATTCGTCGATGACTTCGACGGCGAGCACCGCACCGAGTACAACCTCCGCGACTGGGGCATCTCCCGCCAGCGCTACTGGGGGACGCCCATCCCGATGGTCCACTGCGAGGAGTGCGGCTTCGTCGAGGTGCCCGACGAGGACCTGCCCGTCGAACTGCCCGAGTTCGTCCAGACGACCGGGAACCCGCTGGACGCCGCCGAGGAGTGGAAGCACGTCGAGTGTCCGTCCTGTGGCGGCCCCGCCGAACGGGAGACGGACACGATGGACACCTTCGTCGACTCCTCGTGGTACTTCCTGCGGTTCATCTCACCGGACGACGAGGACGCCCCGTTCGACACCGAACGGGCCAACGACTGGATGCCGGTCGACCAGTACGTCGGCGGCATCGAGCACGCCGTGATGCACCTGCTGTACGCCCGTTTCTTCACGAAGGTGCTCGACGACATCGATCTGGTCGACGGGGTCCGCGAGCCCTTCGAGAACCTCACCAACCAGGGGATGGTGCTGGGCGAGGACGGCAACAAGATGTCCAAGTCCGGCGACAACGGCGTCTCCCCCACCCGGATCGTCGAGGAGTACGGCGCCGACACCGCCCGCCTGTTCATCATGGAGGCCGCCCAGCCCGAGAAGGACTTCGCCTGGAGTCCCGAGGGCGTCGAGTCGGCCCACCAGTTCCTCCAGAACCTCTACGGTCTGGCCGAGGAGGTCGTCGAGCGCGACGGTGCGGGCGCCGACGACGACCCGGTCGCCGCCTACGTCGACCGCGAGATAGACGCGGCGGCCGCGCGGGCCACCGAGGAGTTCGAAGCCTTCCGGTTCAACCACGCGCTGCAGGCGGTCCGCGACCTCGTCTCGCTGCTGCGCCGCTACCACGAGCGCGAGGACGCCGACCCCGCGGTCGTCGAACGCGGCGTCCGGACGGTCGTGAAGCTGCTCGGGCCGGTCGCGCCCCACGTCGCCGAGGAGGTCTGGGAGCGGCTGGGCGGCGAGGGCCTGCTCGCCGAGGCCGAGTGGCCGGAGGCGGACCTGCCCGAGGACTACGAGGTGGCCAGCCGCCTGGTCGAGGACACCCGCGAGGACGTGCGCGACATCGTCGACACCGTCGGCATCGAGGACCCCGAGCGGATCACGCTGGCGGTCGCCCCCGACTGGAAGACGCGCGCGCACGAACTCGCCCGCGAGTCCGACGCCGACAACCTGATCGGCGACCTGATGGGCCACGACGAGATCCGCGAGCAGGGCGACGCCGCCGCCGACTTCGCACAGGACCTCCAGGCCGAGCGCGAGGCCCTCTCGGACGTGCTCGCGCCCGACGAGGAGAAGGCCGCGCTCGAGCGGGCCGCGTGGCTGGTCGAGGAGGAGTTCGACGCCGAGGTGGTCGTCCAGTCGGCCGACGAGGCCGACGACGACCTGGCGGGGAAGGCCGCGCCGGGCCGACCCGCGATCAACATCGAGTGAGCGCGGAGCGGGCCTGACCGCCCTCTCGGCGGCGCTCTATGCTGTCGAAGACGGCTTCGGCCCCGCCCGGGCGGCCACGGTTCAGGCGTCGTCGACCAGGTCCAGCGACGCGTCGGCGTCGTCGGTCAGCTCGACGGTGTCGCCGTAGGTGACCAGCCCCGCGTCCGCGAGTTTCGGCAGGTGGACGTGGTGGAGCGCGATGCGGGCGTCCTCCCGCGAGAGGTCGTCGTTCCACGCCGCGAGCGCGCCGGCGAGCGGGTCGAGGGCGGGCGGCGTCTCCCGCTGGGCGAGATGCGAGAGCACGAACCGGCGGTTGGCGTCCGAGAGGGCGGCGAACAGCGCGTCCGTCTCGTCGCTCGCTGTGGCGTCGGCGGCCGGTTCGAGGGCCTCGTGGTGGTTGGGTCCCATCTGTATCGGAGCATACTCCCCTGCGGTATTCAGTGGCGTGGCTAAATGGTTAGTGTCACTCGGCGGACTGGTCGCCGAAGCGGGCGGCGAGGAGTTTCCGCTCGGCGACCCGGAGGTGTTTGTGGAACGTCGGCGCCGAGACGCCGAGCGACTCGGCGACCTCCTCGCCGGTGGACTCCCGCGGCCACTCGAAGAAGCCGGCGTAGTAGGCGGTCTCCAGGGCGGTCCGCTGGCGCTCGGTCAGGTCGGCGTCGAGCGACGCCCCCGAGGGGACCGATCCGGTCCCGGAGCGGTCCCGGTCGCGCTGGGCGCGGACCTCGATGCCGTCGAAGGCCTCGCGGAGCGCCTCGACGACGGCGCGCACGTCGGCCGCCACCGGGAGTTCGGCCACGATCTCGCAGTTGCCGTCGGCCGCCGACGCCGACCGGACCGCGCCGCCGTGGCTCGCGACGACGCCGAACGCGCTCCCGGCGTCGAGCGTCGCCTCCAGCAGGCACTCCCCGTCTGGACCGACGCTGACGACGCGGGCCGACTCGACGCCGTCGAACCCGTCGGCGAACCCGAGCACGTCGTCCGGGTCCGCCCCCGCGACGGTCAGGTAGTAGCGGAACGTCTCGTCTGCCTGGACGGTCGCACCCTCGAAGGCCACCTCGCAGTCCAGCGCGGCCGACAGCGCCGAGAAGAAGTGGCGGTCGTCGTCGACCGCCAGCCGCAGCTCCGTCACGCGGTCGGCCACCAGCGCCTGGCGGGTGGTCACCGCGTTGATCGCGTGGCCGATCGTCGACCCGAGCTCGCCGAGCACGTCCTGCTCGGTCCCGTCGAAGACCCCCGGCTCGTCCGCGTAGACGGTCAACACGCCGTAGATCGTCCCGTCGTACACCAGCGGGACGCTGGCCGCCGAGCGGACCCCGTGTGCGGCGGCGGCCGCCCGCGCCCCCTGGAAGGCCGGGTCGGTGTTCACGTCGTGGGTGACCTGCACCGACCGCGAGCGGATCGCCCGACTCGCGGGCCCGGACCCGACGGGTTCGGACGACCGCGTGACCGAGATCGCGTCGAGGTAGTCGGCCACGTCGCCGCCGTGGGCCCGCGGGGTCACCTCGTCGCTGCCGGCGTCCACGTCGCCGATCCAGGCCGCCAGGTACGGGTCGGCCGCGGCTAGCGCCTCGCAGACCGCCTCGTCGATCTCCCGGCGGGTCGTCGCCCGCACCAGCGCCTGGTCGATCCGCCGGATGACCGCGTTGATCCGGTCGAGCCGTTCGAGCTGTTCGTTCTGCTGGCGCAGGCGCCGCTCGCGGTCCTTCTGGCGGGTGATGTCCTCGACGGCGACCACGACCCGGTCGGTGCCGCCGTCCCCCTCCGTCAGCGGCGCCGCGCTGACCTGCACCCAGACGCGCGAGCCGTCGGCCCGCTCGACCTGGTGTTCGACTTCGGTCACCGGCCGCCCCGTTTCGAGGGCGATCCCGAAGACCCGCTCGTCGGGCGGCACGGGCTCGCCGTCGGCGTCGAGCAGCCGCCAGGCGTCGGTCTCCCGGGAGTCGCCGACCACACCTTCGGGGTCGACGCCCAGGATCTCCCCCGCGCGGTCGTTCATCCGCTCGATGACGCCCTCGGCCGAGAGGACGACCAGCCCCGTCGGGACCGTCCGCAGCAGCTGCTCGGTCAGGTCCCGCTCGCGGCGGCGCTCGACCCGCTCGGCGCGGCGGTCCGAGATGTCCCGCACGACTGCGGTCAACAGCCACTCCTCCCCCTCCCGGTGGGCCCGCAGCGACAGCTCGACCGGGACGAGCCGCCCGTCGCGGTGGCGACAGACGGTCTCGATCCCCTCCCACTCCGCCGGCGCCTCGGATTCCGACCGTAGCGCCTCGAAGGCCTCGCGGACCCGCGGACGGCCGCCCCCCGGCAGGAACGCCATCACCGACCGGCCGACCAGCGCCCCGGGCTCGTGGCCGAACAGCTCCGCCGCGGCGGGGTTGGCGAAGACGATCCCACCGGTCCCGTCGACGGTCACGATCGCGTCCGAGGCGCTCTCGACTAGCGTCCGGAAGAACCCCTCGCCCGCGACGACCGACGGGTCGCAGGCGCAGTCCCCGCTCGCCCCCGAAGGCCCCCCCTCTGTCCGTGTCATTTCTCGCCCGCTACTGGTCGTCCCGTCCGTAAATATGTCAGGTTAGTAACTGGTCAGCGGACGTGGGCGAAGCCGCACGTACTCGGCCAGCGAGCGGAACGTACGAGCGTCGGAGACAGAGGCCGCCGCGAGGGGGAACGGACGTGTCGGGACCGCGGCCCGGCAGGCTCAGGCAGAGGGAGCGGTGTCCCGCGGTTCGCCGACCGCGTCGGTATCGTCCGCGGCATCGGCGTCGTCCGCGGTGTCGGCGTCGCCTGCCACCTGCGAGCGCTGTGGGGCGATGACGGTCTCGCCGCCGTAGAGGCGGTGGCCAACGTCGACGGTCAGGTCGTCGGGGTCGTACTCGGGCGGGAACACCATGTCGAAGCGGCTGCCGAACGAGATGTGGCCGATGCGCTGGCCGCGGGCGACTTCCTGACCGGGGTCGACGTAGGAGTAGGTCCGACGAGCGAACGTGCCGGCGATCTGTTCGAGAGTGTAGTCCTCGAACTCGAAGCGCAGCCGCTCGTTCTCCTCGGCGTCCTTCGTGAACGCGAGCTTGTTCGCGCCGGGAACGTGTTCGACGTTCTCGACGGTGCCGTCCATCGGTGCGCGGTTGACGTGTACGTCCCAGCCGCTCATGTAGATGCCCAGCCGGAGCCCCTCGTCCTCCTCCCGGACGACGGTCACCTTGCCGTCGGCGGGGGCGACGACGCCCTGGGGCGGGACGACCCGCGCGGGGTCGCGGTGGAAGTATATTACGCCGACCGCGGCGACGACGCAGACGCCGCTCGCGACCCGGGAAAACGGGAAGACGACGGCCGCGGCGACGACCGCGAGGAGGGCGTACCTGAGACTGCCGTTCGCGACGCTCATTGGCGGTACTCCGGTCCGTTCCGGTGATAAGCCTTCTGAACGGTGGGGTCGGCCGCCGGTCGCGGCGGGCAGTCTACCGGCGGTTGGTCCCGTTCAGTCATCGAGCGAGACGACGCCCGTCTCGACGAGGTCGGCGAGGACGTTCCGCGCGTGGCCGTCGGGGTCGACACCGGTGTAGACCGCCTGGACCGACCCGCCGACGACGACGAACGTCGTCCGGCTCGCGACGCCCCGCGACCGCTCCACGTCGAAGGCGTCGACCAGTTCGCCGTCGGGGTCGGCCAGCAGGTCGAACTCGATCCCGTACTCCGCGGCGAACTCGGCGTGGGAGTCGGCGTCGTCGACGGAGACGCCGTAGACGGTCACGCCCGCGTCGCGGTACGTCTCCAGTTCCGCCTGGAACTGCTCGGCCTCGGTCGTGCAGCCGGGCGTGTCGTCCTTCGGGTAGAAGTACACCACCGAGACGCCCGACCAGTCGGGCTCGACGGTCTCGCCGTCCTGGTTCGGGGCCGCCACCTCGGGCGCCGGGTCGCCGGGTTCGAGTGCCATACCGGCGACTCGGCCCGCCCGCGAAAGCCGTTTGCGGTTCCGGCGGCCGGGCGCGGCCGCGGCAGCACGCGTGCGCGCTCAGTTCACCGGGATGTCGGTGCCGCCGTCGTCGGTCGTCGTCTGCTTCGGGAGCGTGACCGTCAGCACGCCACCCTCGTAGGAGGCGCTGGCCTCGGACTCGACGACGGGCTCGGGCAGGCCGACCTGCCGGCTGACCGACTGGCCGTGGCGCTCGCGGGTGACGTAGCGGTCGGCCGCCTCGACGGACTCGGTCTCCCGGCTGGCCGACAGCACGAGCGTCGTCGAGTCGGTCAGCTGCACGTCGATGTCCGACTGCTCGTAGCCGGGCAGGTCGGCGACGACGACGAACTCGTCGCCGGTGTCGGCCACGTCGACCGCCAGGTCGCTCGCCGGTTCGAGCCCGCCGGTCATCACGTCGATCAGTTCCTCGATGTCGCCGAACGGGTCGGTGGATCCTGTCATGTCACTCGGCGGTACGGCCCGGCGGGCCTTAAGGCGCGCGTCCGTGACGACCCCTTCGCCCCCGTCCGCGGGCGACCCGGACCGCGTCCGGACGGTGTGCCCACGGAGTGGGAGACGCCCGGCCGCTTTTCCGCGTCACCGGTCGAATTCGGGTGATGACCTCGCACGACCGAAGAAAGGGGAACCGCGGCGGCGGCCCGGCCCCGGACCCTCCGCCGTCCTCTCCGGGAGCGGCCGCGGACCTCCCCGAGGAGTACGAGACGATCTTCGAGACCGTCGACGACGCGGTCTTCCTCGTGAACGTCGACGCCGACGGCGGGACCGACGCGTTCCGATACCGGCGTGTCAACCCCGCTTACGAGTCGCTCACGGACCTGTCCGCCCCGGAGATCCGGGGGGAGACGCCTCGCGAGGTGTTCGGCGGTGCCGTCGGGAGCGATATCGCCGCGGCGTACCGGCGTTGCGTGCGGGCGGGCGAGACGATCGAGTACGAGGAGACCATCGCGCTGCCGGGCGGGGACCGGACGTTCGAAACGAAGCTGACGCCGGTCGGCGACGACGGGGCGGTGACGCGGATCGTCGGGGTCTCCCGGGACGTGACCGAGCGCAAAGAGCGCGAGCGCGAACTCGCGCGGAACCGCGACCTCCGGTCGAAGACCGAGCGCCTCGCCGAGGTCGGCGGCTGGGAGCTCGACTGTCGCACCGCCGACCTCCGCTGGACGGACGGCACGCGGGCGATCTTCGGCGTCGACGACGACTACGAACCGACCCTCCCGGACGCGGTCGAGTTCTACCACCCGGACGACCGGCCGCGGATCCGCCGGCTCGTCGACCGGTGTCGGGAGTCCGGCACGCCGTACGACGTGGTGCTCCGGGGACGGACCGCCGGGGGCGACGAACGACGGCTCCGCTCGTTCGGTGAGGCGGTCTCCGCGGACGACGGCTCCGGGGGCGTGAACGGGGACGGCGAGACGGTCGCGCTGCGCGGCGCCGTGATGGACGTGACCGAGCGCAAAGAGCGCGAACGCGAGCTACGGGTGTTCAAGAAGGCGGTCGAGCAGGCGGGCCACGGCATCGTGATCACCGACTGGGAGGGGACGATCACGTACGTGAACCCGGCCTACGAGGCCGACACCGGGTACGACCGCGAGGAGGCCGTCGGGCGGACCCCGGCCATCGTCAAGTCGGGGAAACACGCCCCCGAGTTCTACGAAGAGCTGTGGGAGACGATCCTCGACGGCGAGACGTGGGAGGCCGAGATCGTCAACCGGCGCAAGTCCGGGGAACTGTACCACGTCGACCAGACGATCGCGCCGATCACCGACGACGGCGAGATAACCCACTTCGTCGGCATCGAGTCGGAGACCACCGACCGCCACCTGAGCGAACAGCGACTGGACGTGCTCAACCGGGTCCTGCGGCACAACCTCCGGAACGCGATGACGGTCGTCCGCGGACACGCATCGACCCTCCGGTGCGAACTCGACGAGGGGGACCTCCGGTCGCACGCGACGACCATCGAGGAGTGGGCCGACGACCTGACCGCGACCGGCGAGAAGGTCGCGACGGCCAGGTCGCTGTTCGAGCGCGAGCGCGACCCCGACGCCGTCCGCGACGCGCGCGAGACGCTATCGACCGTCGCCGGCGAATTCGCGGACCGCTACCCCGACGCCGAGATCGCGGTCGAAGCGCCCGAGTCCGTCCGTGCGAAGGCCGACGACCGACTCGCCGTCGCGCTCCGTGAACTCGTCGAGAACGCGCTGGCCCACCACGACCGGGCGCCGCCGACGGCGACGCTGACTGCGTCCGCCCGCTCGTCGGACTGGGTCGATATCACCGTCGCCGACACGGGCCCCGGGATCCCCGAGTCCGAGCGCGCGGCGATCGAGGCCGGCGAGGAGACGCAGGTCACCCACGGGACCGGGGTCGGCCTGTGGCTCGCCCGCTGGATAGTCGCGGGGTTCGGAGGCGAGCTGTCCATCGAAGACAACCACTCCCGGGGGACCGTCGTGCGACTCCGGCTCCCGACGCCGACCGACGAAGCGTAGCGTCATACGGAGTATTGCAAATCATTCCGGGGTCGACCGCACGACTGCGCGCGGTCGACCCGGGAACCGATCCCAGTTATCCGTATCAGTCCAGCACCGTCTCGCTGTCGTAGGAGCCCAGCCGTCGGACCCATCCCTCGTCGGCGATGGCCTCGATCTCCGAAAGCGCCTCCTGGGTTCGCTCCTCGTAGAGGCCCGCCTCCACGTCGATGTGGAAGACGTAGTCGCCCAGCCGCTCGCCGCTGGGGCGGGACTCGACGCGCGTGAGATTGATATCGCGGTCGGCGAACGGCTCCAGGAGTTCCAGCAGCAGCCCGGGGTAGTCGACGTTCGGGTAGACGATGAAGGAGGTCTTCGAGCCGGCCTCGCTGCGCTCGCTCGCGGGCGCGACGACGAGGAATCGGGTCGCGTTCGACGACTGGTCCTGGATGTCCTCGGCGACCACCTGGAGTTCCTCGTCCGCATTTTGCGGGTGGCCGATGGCGGCGACGCCCGGGTCCTCGCGGGCACGCTCGACGCCGGCGGCGGTCGAGGTCATCGACTCCAGGGTGGCGCTGGGATAGTTCGCGTCGAGGTACTCGCGACACTGCGCGAGCGCCTGCGGGTGGCTGGCCACCACGTCGAACTCCGGCCCCTGCGCGATGAGCGCGTGGCGGATGGGCGTGATGAGTTCGCGGACCGCGGCCACGTCGAACTCGGCGAACGCGTCGAGCGACTCCGTGACGGGCCCCTCGGTGCTGTTCTCGACGGGGACGACCCCCCGCTCGTACTCGCCGCTCGCGACCGCCTCGACGATGGCCGTCTTCGAGTCCGTGAAGACCACCTCGTCGGCCACCGCCTTCGCCGCCCGGTGGGAGTAGGTCCCCGCCGGACCGAGCGTCAGTGCTTCCATTACCCCCCGGTTCGCCGCTCGCCGTGAAAAGCGTCGTGGTCGCTAGCAGTGGTTCTCGTCGATGAACGGGGTACGAACGGCTGCGGGAACGGCTCGACCGCTTCGAGAGTCGCCGCCGCAAACAGCCTGAAAGCCCCGACGCGTTCGACCGTCCGGGCCTCGCTGCGCTCCTCGGCCTTCGGCCTGCGGTGCTTGCGTCGTCCGGGACGGACCGAACGCGTCGCCCCTTTCATTCCCACCCGCTCAGACTGACCGGCCAGCCGATACGGGTGGGAATGAAAGGGGCCGCTCGCTGCGGGAACCCGGGCGACGCAAGCACCGCAGGAGTGAGCGGAGCGAACGACGAGGCGCGCAGCGAGCCCCGGGACCGCAGCGAGCGGGGGCTTTCACGCTGTTCGCAGTTCTGGTTCGAGCGGTACTCGCCGCTCAGGCACTCCGAATCCGACTTAGTCTACGTCAGCCGATTCGACGCGGCCGGCGTACTTCTCCAGTTCGGCGGCGAGTTCGCGGGCCTGCTCGGCCGAGAGTTCCACGTGGTCGGCGTGAGCGGTCACCTCGTCGAGGTCCGTGTTGTCCATCTCGACCTGCAACTCGACGTGGTCGGGGTCGTCGCGACTGTCGGTGGTGACGTTCAGGACGGTCAGCGCCTCCTCCTCGAAGCCGTGGCCCTCGACGCGGCCGTCGAGCAGGTCGAAGGTGGTGTAGGCGTTGACCTTCAGGATGCGGTCGACCATACCGACGGTCGGCGGGCCAGCCACTTAAGCGGCGGCAGCCGCCGACCGTCGCCGGGTCCGCGACTCAGCCGGTCCACTCGCCGGCCACGTCGTCGGCGATGTTCGACCGCCACACCTCGAACCGCTCGCGGCAGGTGTCGCTCTCCTTCGTGTGGTCGATGAACCCGGCACCGCCGTCGGGGAGTTGCTCGCCGCAGAACGGACAGAAGTCCGGGTTGTCCCAGTCCTGCGATCCCACTTCCGGATGGACGTGCTCGTCACCGGTCATGGGTACGGGGGAGGATAGGGAGTCCAGCGAAATAACGTTGCGGGGCGCCGAGGCGTCGGCCTCCGAGGAAGAGCGAGTCCGGGCGTCCGCTCAGTCGTCGGCGGGCGCGATCGAGTTGCCCTCGGCGTCGGTCGGCGCCGGGGAGTCGCTCATCTCGCTGTCCTCGGTGTAGGGATACCACGTCATCTTCGTGTTGTGCATGTACGGGTCCTCGTAGTCCGTCTCCTCGGGTTCGACGAACTCGGCGAGGGCGTCCTCGTCGTGGCGGGCGACGAACTCGCGGAACGTCTCCGTCCCGTCGCGCTCGGCCTCGTAGTTGTCCACGAGGTTCCTGATCGCGCCGGGCACCTCGTCGACGGGGACGCGCAGTTCGACCCAGTCGGCGAACCGCGGGTTCTCGCCGAGGCCGCCGCCGAGGCCGATGTCCAGCGCTTCCACGGGTTCGCCGTCCTTGCGCGTCTTCATCCCGCGCAGGGAGATGTCGGCGATCTGCGGCTGGGCGCACGAAGCGGTACAGCCCGAGAGGTGGATGTGGAAGTCCTCGACCTCCTCGGGCAGGTCGACGTTGTCCTTCAGCCAGCGGGCGTAGCGGACCTGGCGGTTCTTCGTCTCGACGATGGAGAGCGAGCAGAACTCCGTCCCCGTACAGGCGATGGAGCCGCGCATGAACGGACTGGGATTCGGCGAGTAGTCCTCCAGCAGCGGCTCGTCGAGGAAGGCGTCGAGCTTCTCGTCGGGCACGTCCGTGACGATGATGTTCTGGCGCTGGGTCAGCCGGACCTCACCGGAGCCGTACTCCTCGGCCAGATCAGCGAGTTCCAGCACGTCGTCGACGCCCATGCGGCCGACGAGGACGTTCAGGCCGACGTAGTTCTTCCCGTCGGGCTGGTCGTAGACGCCGACGTGGTCGCCGTGCTCGCCGGTGCCGGCGTTGTAGGTGTACTGGTCGCGCATGTCCTCGCCGGCGGTCGGGAGCTCGAAGTCGACGAACTCCTCCTGGAGGACCCGTCGCATCTTCTCGGGACCCCACTCGTCCATGAGGAACTTGATGCGGGCGTTGAAGCGGTCCTCGCGGTCGCCGTACTCGCGGAAGAGTGCGGACATGCCGCCGGCGACCTCGTTGACCTTCTCGGTGGGCACCCACACGTCGATGTCGCGGGCGAAGCGGGGCTCCTTGCGGGCGAGCCCGCCGCCGACGCGGACGTTGAAGCCGAGTTCGCCGTCCTTCTCGGCCGGCTCGAAGGCGAGGTCGTTGATGTCGCCCTGGCCACAGCCCTGGTCACAGCCGGTGACCGAGACCTTCCACTTCCGGGGGAGGTTGGTGTGGTCGTCGTCGCCCTTGAACGTCTCGTGCAGATCCTGGGCGACCGGCCAGGCGTCGATGTGCTCGTGTTCGTCCTTGCCGGCGACCGGACAGCCGACGATGTTGCGCCAGGAGTCACCGCAGGCCTGCTGGGTCGAGAGGCCGTTGGCTTCGAGTTTCTCGAAGATCTCCGGGACGTCCTCGAGTTTGATCCAGTGGAGCTGGATCGACTGGCGGGTCGTCCAGTCACAGTAGGCGCCGCCGAACTCGGGGTTGTCGACGGGGCCGCGGGCGTACTCGTCGGCGATCTCGCCGACGACCCGCAGCTGGCCGGGTTCGAGGACGCCGTTGGGCGTCCCGATGCGCATCATGAAGTACGACTCCTGGCCCTTCCGCTGGTGGTACAGCCCCCACCACTTGAACCGCTCGAACCAGGCGTCGTGTTCGTCCTCCGGGATGGCGTCCCAGCCCTCCTCGGCGAACTCCATCAGGTGTTCGCGTATCTCGTTGCCGTAGACCTCGCTCTTCCAGTTCTCGACTTTCGACGGCATTCGTGTCTCTCCCCAATAGCTCCGTACTTAAACGCACGCGCATCTCGACAAGCAACTCCACCTCTCCCGAAAGCCGGATCGTGTTGCCTACTCTTCGGGGCGAGCGAGGCGGCGACGCTGTTCCGGGATCTGGACGCTCGCGGTGTCGACGGGGTAGAACTCGCCGTCCGCGGGGTCGATGACGCGGCCGACGGTGAGCCAGCCGGTCACCCCCTCCCGGCCGCAGGTGATACAGCGGCCGGCGACCTTCGCCTGGATGTCCGGGTGGTCGACGCCGACCTCGGCGAACCCCTCGACGAGGAAGTCGGCGGTCTCGCAGTCGCAGACCTCCTGGCGGGCCAGCAGCCACAGGTCGCTGACGTTGATCTGCCGCTCGTCGTTGACGCTGATCCAGGCACCGTCGTCGAGCTGGTGAACGTCGGTCGTCACTGCCGGCCCCTACGCCCCGGAGTACCCAGAGCCTGTCGCCCCGGACAACACTCGCCGGTGGGTCGGCTGCCGAGCGGGGACGGACCGGCCGCCGCCGCGCCCGTCCGAGATAGCTGAAGGGATTGCCGGTAGGTCGCAGCCCGGGTAGCAATTACGGGAGCGCGACGGGTTAAGAGAGTGTGGCCTGTATCCGGGTGTACGACGAACCGATGACCCAGACGACAGACACCCACGACGACGAAGCGCCCGAGCCGGATACCAGCCACCTCGACGACGTGGAGGACGGGTGTGGCTGCGCCGAGGTCTGGGAGCACCTCTCCGAGGAGCGCGCCGAGGCGTCCGACTGACGGCCGTGGTCGAGCCGCGACCCCGGCCGCGGGGCCGCGACGGCGACGGTCGATCGGCCGCCGGGCGCGTGTGCACCGGTCGTGCCGACAGACGGGACCCTTTTGAGAGACCGTTCCGAAGGGACGAGCGATGAGCCACGAGGGGCCAGGCGATCCGCCGACGGACCGGGAGTCGCCGGTCGGGGCACCGGTCATCCGCGGCGACCCGAGCGTCACCGGCCAGCGGCCCGAGGAGGCCGTCGAGTTCGACCCCGACGACCCGGAGAGCCTCGAGACCGCCGCCGAGACCGTCCGGCAGTTCGCCAGCGACGCCGCCGGCGAGGCCGACACCGTCTTCATGCTCCGGGGCGCGGCCGCCTGCGCCGCGCTGGTCCGCGGCGAGGGCTCGTACAAGGCCGCCGCCGAACGGGCCGGCGGGGAGGCCACCGTCGCCTTCATCCGCAAGTGGTCCCGCGTCCACGACCTGCCCCGCTCGATCCGCAAGCACGTCGCGATGGGCGAGATCGCCCCCACCGCCGCCAAGCACATCGCCCGCGTCGCCGGCGCCGCCCGCCTCCAGCTCGCGTGGGCCGTCCTCGACCACGACATGACCGTCCGCCAGGTCCGCTCGGTCGCCAGCGACGTCAACGACGGCACCCCCGTCGACGAGGCGCTGGCCGCCGAAGGGATCACCCTCGGCGAACTCACCATGGAACTCCCGCCGGAGGTCTACCGCGAGCTCCGCAGGCGCGCCGCACTGGAGGACGTCGAACCCGACGAGATCGTCGCCACCGCGCTCGAACGACGCTTCGAACGGGGCTGATCGTAAGTACTTAATCGCCGTCTCCCCGATTCGGTGATGAAGGGCCGGTAGCTCAGTCAGGCAGAGCGTCTGGCTTTTATCGCGGCTACGCGTTCGACCCGCGTGGTTGCGGGAGAGACCAGATGGTCGGGGGTTCAACTCCCTCCCGGCCCGTGCAACGAACCGCCGAGTGGTAACGAGGCGGTGAGTGAACCGGCCCGGAAGGAGTTGAACCCTGCCAGTGGCAGCCCGGACCGGCCGAGCGAAGCGAGGCCGCACGCCGGACCCTCTGGCTCCGGTTCAACTCCCTCCCGGCCCGTACAGTGGACCCGTGAGCGGCGCGAACGGGTCACGAACCGGTAGGAGGAGTCGAAGTAGACCGGGCGTGCGCAGCGCAGTGCCCGCGAGCGAAGCGAGCGAGCACTGCCGCCGAAGCGAGCACGTCCGGGCGTAGTTCAACTCCCTCCCGGCCCGTTTTCGCGACGGACTGGACGACCAGAACGGAGTCCGACGGACCGACGACACACCCGTTAAACCGACTTAATTCGCGGAAAACCGCGCTCACGAACGCGCCCCTTTGACATCCTCCACGGCCTGAAGGCCGTGGAATCCCGAGCGTTGGGATATTAGGGTTTGGAGTCCACCACCTCGGCCCGCGGTTGGAATCCGCAGGTGAGGTCGTACAGGTAGACACCGGGCTGTGCCAACCAGCCGGTACTCCTATCCCCGGACGGGGACTCGGAGTTACTTGTGCTGTCGTTGATATCGAGACGGATGTTCTCCGCCCCGTTCACATCCGCGTTGAATGCTGCATCACAGTCCTCGCACACGTACAACCCACGCTCAACACGGTGATTCTCGTCTTCTTTTCCGCACACCGAACACGTCTTCGACGTAGCTTCCTCGTCCACCTCATCCACGTCAATCCCTTCGACCTTCGCCTTGTATTCGAGGATACTGGTGAAGCGGTCGAACGCCCACCCATGCAGGTCGAGGTTGCCGTGCCGCCCCCAGTTTTTCGCCTCACCGTCATCGTCCTCGCGCACGCCTTCCAAGTCACCGATGTTGATCTGGCCGACACCCTTCTCGACGCACCGCTGGACGATGTGCTTGGCGAAGGCATGGAAGAAGTGGGTGCGGCGCTCCGACCATTTGTGATGCAGTCTCGTGGCTCGTTCACCATCCGAGTTGTCGCACTTGGCGATCTCTTTGGGGAAGTAGTACCCGTCCTGTTTCAAGCGGTTGCCGGGGTAGAGGTCGGCTTCCTCGGTGCTATACGCGACGGCGGCGAAATTCGAGATGCCGAGGTCGATGCCAGCCGTCTCATCACCGGGCGCGTCTGGCGTTTCGCGCTCGTGTTTGCAGACGAGGTGGAGTTCCCATCGCACCTTCGCTTGGTCATAGACCGCACGTACTTGCTGGATGTTCTCCACCTCAACGTCTGGGCGCGTCTCGTATTCGACGAGGATGTACTCCCGAGCGCGGGGGTGTTCCTTGTGATTCGCACCCTTACTGAGACGAACACGGTTGTGTTTCTGGTCGTGGCGGAAGCCCTTCTGCTTCCACGTGACCGTTGAACGCGGGTGTTCTTCGTGGACGCAGCGGCCCTCGTCGTCGTAGTAGTTCTGTTTGCGGTAGCCGGGCGGATTGTCCCGGTTGTCGTCTGAGGAGTACCACGAGTTGAAGGCTTCAGCAAGTTCCTCCAGAACCCGCTGACTGGACTGCGAATGCAGCCCTCGGTACTTGTCGTGATCCTTCAATTCGCGTTTCAACTCCTCGTGGTCGGGGATTTCGCCCGTCTTCTCCCACTGTTGGCGGGAGTGGTAGTTGGCGACGTTCCACAGTTTGCTGGCCGCCCACCCGTGTCGGTTAAGCGACTCCGCAACTTGCGAGTGATTGCGGATTTTCGCTGGGTGGGTGCGGTGAACTTCCAGCATCCGTGGAACACCTCTATAACTTGTTATACTCGTCTTATTTGTAAAAGTTGGTGTCTGCGGTGGAATATCCGAGCCTGCAAGTAGAACGGTGGATTGCTGCTCACCGTGTCGGCTTCATCACCCGCCTGAAGGCGGGTGTATTCGCCTTGCAGTCTTTATAATCGGTCCGGCCCCTGGGCTCGCCCGGAGCCATGAACGTCGACACCGACAGACTCCGGAGTGCCGTCGGAACGGACACAGTCGAATCGGCGACCAGGATCGTCCTCGGGACGGGAGCGCTCGTCGTCGTGCTCGCGCTGGCGTCGCTGCTGCCCGGGCTGGACCTGCTGGTGCCGCGGACGCCGGTGACGCTTGCGGCCGTGGTCGGCGCGCTCGCGACGCTCGCCGCCGTGGTGCTACTGGTGTACCTGGCCTCGGCGCTGGCGGCCCTGACGCGGCTCGCGCTCGACGGACCGGCCGAGCTTGTTGAGCACCTCGCCTCGGTCGTCCACTGGCTGGTCGTCCTCGCTGCGGTCCTGGTGGCCCACGCGGGGCTGGCGGCGGCCGTGACGCCGCTGCTCGGCGACGCCGCGTGGCTCTACGACGTGGCCTTCCTCCTGCTCGGGCTGGGGCCGCTGGTCGTGGTCGCCGCTCGCCTCTGGGTCGCCGTCGACCCGCTGGCCGAGCTGGTCGCCGACGGCGTCACCGCCGGTCCCGCCGGCGATAGGGCGGACGCGGACACCGGGGCGGACGCGGACACCGGGGCGGACGCCGAGGCGGTCGGCGCGGACGCAAGCACCGACGCAGACGCCGATGAAACCGGCGTAGACGCCGACGAGTCCGACACGTCCGCCGGAACCGGCGACGACCCGGATCGCTCGTCCTGAGCGGCGTCGCGAACCACGAAGTTTACGGCGGTGAGCCGCGAGGAGTAGTGTATGAACGTCACGAACCGTTTCGAGGACCGGCTGGAGCCGGTCGGGATCGCCGTCGGCGCCCTGCTCGTGCTGGTCGCCCTGGCGACGCTCGCCGGCGCCCCCTGGACGACGAAAGGCAGCGTGGCCGCCTCGGCCCTGCAGGTCGTCGGTGCCGTCGCGACCGCCGCCGTGGGCGCCGGCCTCGTCTGGCTCAGCCGCGCCGACTGACCCCGTTTCTCGCTCCGTCTCGACTTCGCTTCACCGCTCGTCGACAGCGCCGCCGCTGTCCCGTCTGGTAGCGTCCGAAAAGCGTCGTCCCGAAAGCGTTCGTCCCGAAAACGGCCGTCCGCGGCCGGTCACTCCCGACCGTCAACCCCGGACGGGCAAGAAGGCGATGGCGATCAGGATGATCGCGGTGACGAGGCTGAGTTCCGCGATGCCCCACAGGCCGTTCATCCGGTCGTTGTACGACTCGACGGTGTTCTCCTCGGCCGCGTAGTCGTCGTAGCGCTCGGCGGTCTCGAAGAAGTACACCGACGAGTTGTCCGGGAAGTGCGCGAAGTACTGCGTGTCCGCGACGGTGAAGTTCGACCCCTCGGAGAAGCCGACGGTGACGGTGTTCTGGCCGGGACGGGTGAGTTCGACGCTGGTGTTGGTCACGGCGTCGACGGTCGTCTCGTTGCCCTGGTAGGTCAACGTCTCGCCCTCGGCGATGGTGTGGCGCTCGACCGGCGGGAAGTACTCGTCGACGGGGACGTTGGTATCGTTCGCGCGGAAGGTGACCTTCCGGACGCCGTCCTGCGTGATCGTCTCGTTGTACAGCGCCGGGTCCTCGTCGACCATCGCGCCGATGTCGCGCTGCTCGACGAACGTCGCCTCGGTCGGGTCGGCCACGCCCTCCGCCTGGACGACCAGCAGGTACGGGCCGCCCCAGACGATGGTCGCCGCCTCGCCCGTGACGCTCGTGACGGTCGCCTCGTTGCCCCGGTAGGTCACCGTGTCGCCGACCCCGTAGCTCTCGTTGACCGACGCGTCGCTCGCGAGCGCGAGGGTGAACGAGCCCGCGCTCTCGTTGACGGCGACCTCGTACTCGCTGCCGTTGTACTGGACGGTCGAGCCGGCCTCGAAGACCTGCTCCATGCGGGCCGACTGGTCGTCCCAGCGCACGTCGGTCACCGGGACCTCGGTGTCGTTGTCGATGGTCGTCGTGACGACGGCCGACTCGTTGACCCACGCGAGCTCGCCGCTGCCGGTGTCGGCCTGGGCGACCTCCCAGGTCCGGTCGCCGAAGGTCACCTCGTCGCCCGCGGAGTACGCGGTGTCACCTTCCAGTGAGATCGTGGGCGCTTCCGTCGTCTGGATGAGGCCGTACGCACCGGCCCCGAGGACGAGGAAGAACACGAAGTAAATCGCCGCGGCTCGTCGTTGCATACCCGGGTGGTCGGGCGGCCCCGCGTATAATGATTACCAATTCCACCGATACGACGGCGTCTGGCCCCCCTCGGAACGGCGGTCCCGCGCCCGCCCCGGGGCGGTCCCGGGGCCGGTCGACGCCCACCACCGGCGCGGCCCGGCCCGACCGGGGCCGGTCCCACGCCGATCCGGGACCGAGCCGGCGGCGGGCGACCGACCAAAATCCCCTTCTCGGTCCGCTCGTTACCGGCCCACATGGTCCCCGACCTCGACCGCGACCTCCCGCGCAGGGAGTTCCTCCGGGCGGCCGTCGCCGTCGGCGGCGCCGGCGCGCTCGCGGCCTGCCAGGAGCGGACCGACGGCGACGCCGTCCCCGCGGGCGACCCCGACGCGAAGCCCGCACGCCAGCACGCCTGGCGCGACCACGTCCCCCACGACGACAGCGGCAACTCCCTGCTGCCCGAACACCAGGTGCTCCTGTACGTCGACTTCGACGGCGACGGCCCCCCGGGCGAGGACGCCCGGGTGACGCTCGAAACCGCGCTGTCGACGCTCGACCGCGCCTACGAGTGGAGCGCCGACGGCCTGCTCCACACCGTCGCCTACTCCCCCGCCTACTTCGACCGCTTCGACACTGGCCTCCCGTCCTCGGTCGAGCTCCCGCCGCCCCGCGCGCTCTCGGCGTTCGAGGACCCGACCTTCGACACCCAGGACGCCGTCGTCCACCTCGCGAGCAACCGCGCGGACGTGGTGCTGGCGGCCGACGAGGCGCTGACCGGCGACCGCGAGGCGGTCAACGGGGAGTCCGTCGACGCCCGCCTGACCGACGTGGCGACCGTCGACTCCCGGCGCACCGGCTTCGTCGGCGCCGGCCTCCCGGCCGACCACCAGAACGCCGCGGGCATTCCCGACTCGGAGCCCGTCCCCGAGCAGTCGCCGCTGTTCATGGGTTTCAAAGCGGGCTTCGTCGGCAACCAGGCGACCGAGGACCGCGTCACCATCGAGGAGGGGCCCTTCGCCGGCGGGACGACGAAAGTGATCGCGAACCTCCGCCAGCGGCTCGACGACTGGTACGGCGAGCAGGACTACGACGAGCGCGTCGCCGAGCTGTTCAGCCCCGCCCACGCCGAGGCGGGGCTGGTCGAGGGCGTCGGCGCGAACCTCGGCGACGACAGCGGGATCGACCGGTTCCTCGACGATATCGAGGGGCGGGCACGCGAGGCCGGCCGCGTCGGCCACGCCCAGAAAGCCGCGCGGGCCAACCGCGACGACGACGGGAACGTCCGGCTGCTGCGCCGCCACTTCGAGTCGACCGACGACATCGGCTCGGACCAGGCGGTCGCGAGCCTCCACTTCCCGTCGCTGCAGCGCCGCGTCTCCGAGTTCGAGTCGGTGCGCGAGGCGATGAACGGCGCCGATATCGCGGCCGCCACCCCGGCGGTCCGCCAGCGCGTCAACAACGGCATCCTCGAGTACATCTTCGTCCGCCGCCGGGGGAACTTCCTCGTCCCCCCGCGGCGCCACCGGGCGCTCCCGACCCCCCGGCCCGACGACTGAGGACAGCACACCCTCACACCGACGGCAGCGCCTCGTCCAGCGTTCCCCTGCTCGGCGTCGGCGGCGGATCCGTCGCCTCCCGACCGGTGGCCCCGTCCGCGCGGAGCGCCGTGGATACTTGTGCCGGGCCCCACTCCGTTCGAGTATGGCACCCTCGCACGTGCTCGTCGCGCTGGACGGGTCGCCGCTGGCCGACGACGCGCTCGCCCACGCGCTGGAGACGTTCGACTGCCGGGTCACCGTCCTGAACGTCGTCACGCCGCTGGACGCCTCGATGAGCGAGGGCGGTGTCCTCGAACCCGGCGAGGACCGTCGCGAGGCCGCCCGCGAGCGCGCCAAGCGGCTGGTCGACCGCGCCCGCGACCGGGCCGCCGAGGTCGACCGGAGCGTCGAGACCGTCGTCGAGACCGGCGACCCGGCCGAGACCATCCTGGCGACCGCCGACGACCGCGGCGTCGACCAGATCGTCATGGGCGGCCACGGCGGCGACCGCTCCGGCATCGGCCGCCGGCTCCTCGGCACCGTCGCGACCACCGTCGTCGGCGAGGCGCCCGTGACCGTGACCGTCGTCCGGTGAGGCGGCCCTCATCCGCCCAGAACGGCCGCGAACACCCGGTACAGGCCGAACCCGACGGCGATGGAGGAGACGAGGGTGACGACCCAGAAGGCGAGGGTGACGCCGATCTTCCGGCGGGAAACCCCCGCCGACCCGCCCGCGAGCCCGCCGCCGATGACGCCGGAGATGATGATATTGTTGAACGAGATGGGGATGCCCAGGGCGATAGCGACCTGGGCGATGATGAAGCCCGGGACGAGCGCGGCGATCGACCGCCGGATGCCCAGCGAGGCGTACTCGCGGGAGGTCGCCTGCAGCAGTCGCGGCGCGCCCATCCAGGCGCCGCCGAGGATCCCGACGGCGCCGACGGCCAGCAGGACGATCCCCGGCAGTTCCAGTTCGGCGCCGTAGAGGTTTTCGAGCGGGCCGGTGGCCAGCCCGACCTGGCTGCCGCCGCTGGAGAAGGCGACGACACTGCCGAGGACGACCAGAAACGTGCGGATCCCCCTGTCGACCGAGTCCTGCGTCCGCCGGCGGATGAACTGGAAGCTCAGCGCGGCGAACGCGACCGTCACGACGGCGACCGTCGGCTCGACCCCGGCGACCGGCGACAGCCCGACGATATCGCCCCCAAGTCCGGCCAGGGAGTTCTGGGTGGCGTCGGGGCCGGAGGGGATGACGCTCAGCTCGACGTTGGCGACGATGGCGCCGACGACGGCTGCCAGTACGGGGACGCCGACGGTCTCGGGGATGTCGTCCCGGCGGAGGACCGTCGCGGTGAGGTACGCGAGCCCGCCCGAGACGGGGGGGACGAGCACCCAGAAGGTGGCGATCCGGCGGTAGGTCCCGACGGCGGGGTCGCCCCCCAGCGAGAGCCCGACGCCGACCATCGCGCCCGTCGTCGCGAACGCGGCGGGGACGGGGTAGCCGCTGTAGACGCCGAAGGCCATGAACGCCGTGGCGGTCAGCAGTCCGGCGGTCGCCGCCAGCGACGTGATGTCGACGCCGAGGATGAGGCCGGCGCCGACCGTCTCGGAGATGCTGCCCCCCTGCGTGAGCGCGCCGAGGGCGGCGAGGATACCGATGAGGAAGGCGGCGCGCATCGTCGAGATGGCGTTGGCGCCGATGGCCGGGGCGAAGGGTGGGGAGTTGCTGTTGGCGCCCAGCGTCCAGGCGGTGCCGAGGCTCACCAGCGTCGCGAGCACGACCAGCGCCCAGAAGCCGACGGTGGCCACGCTCACGACCCCCGGTCGGCGGACGACCCGGTCATGTGAGACACGTTGTGTCGGTGCGCGAATAAACGTTCGCGCTGCGGCGGGCCGCGTCACAAGACATTTCCGCCGCCGTCCGAATACACGGCAATGCGATTCTCGGAGACGCGACCGCCGGCCGCCCCGTCGGTGGAGCGGCGGCCGCCGACCGTCCGGACGACGCGGGAGCCGTCGACGGGCCGGCACGGTTCGGCGGTGAGACGGTGACCGACGACGGGCCAGCGGGGCCCGACGGGCCCGTCGTGGACCGCCGAACCGTCCTGGGGGCGGTCGCCGGCGCGGCCGCGCTGGCCGGCTGCGGCGCCTTCGAGCGCGGCGCCGACGGGACGACAACACCAGTCCCCGCCGACCGCGCCCGCGACCTCGCCGAGCGGTTCGCGCCGACGCTGTACTTCGACGCGGCCGAGCGGTGGTTCCCGACCGACCCGCGCCCCTACGAGCGCGACCGCGACGGCGAGACGGTCGTCGACGGCTTCGCCGCGCTGGACGGCTACACCGAGCGGTTCGACCCCGAGTCCCCGCCCGACCCAGCGGTCTTCTACAACGCCGTCGCGTACGAGGACTCCCCGCTCGCGGTCGTCCAGTACTGGTTCTACTCGGCGTTCGACCAGTTCACCACCAACTTCCACTGGCACGACTGGGAGGTGCTCCACGTCTACGTCGACACGGCCGGGGCGGCGCCGGACCCGCAGCTCTACGTCGCCAGTTCCCACTCCCGCAGGGTGCCGAACAACGAGTACCTCGACCCGGACCCGGACCGCCGGCCCACGGTCCTCGCCGAGCTGGGGTCCCATTCCAGCGCGCTGTCGGTCAACGACGCCGTCGACGAGTTCCAGCGCTTCTCGGTCGCGGACCTGGCCGCCGACATCACCAACAGCGCCGTCGAGGGCGTCGAGGACGTGGTCGAACTCCCGCTGGCCTACGGGCTGCCGCGCGACGAGGGCGGCCGGCTCCCCTTCGCCGTCCCGGAACTCGACGGCGACCCCCTCCACGAACACGAGGACCTCCCGTCGGTCGCGGCCGGCGACCTCCTGCCGGAGAGCCACACCGTCCGGTCGTACGACACGCTGGGGTCGCCGCCGACGGACGTGCCCGAGCGGTCGACCGGCCTGGTCTTCGGGCCCGCCGCGGACGCGCCCGACGAGGCCGACGTGGGGTACGCCCTCGAACCGACGGCGGATCTGGAACACGTCGCCGAGTTCACCGGGCCGCAGCTGAGCTTCGAGTTCCCCGTCCCCGGACCGGTCGAGGACGCCGTCGCGAGCCACCTCACGGCACCGGGCGTCCCCTGGGACCAGACGCGCTACGAGAACCCGACCGACGATATCTCCGACCCCGCCCACCGGCGGGCGCTGGCCGACCGCTACGACGCCGTCGGCGACCCCGCGCCCGCGAACACGCTGGTCGCGCGGGCTGTCGAGGCAGTCCCCTCGCCCGACGCGCCCGAGGGGGAGGGGCTGACGGCCGAGGACGCGCGGGTCGAGGCGGTCGCGCTCGTCGAGAGCGACCCCGTCGCAGTCCCGACGTTCGGCGGCGTCGCGGCCGTGCGGGACCTCCCGGACGGCGACCACCGGGTGACCGTCAAGGGCGCCGGGCTCGCGCCCCACAGCGAGACGGTCGCGGTCGGCGACGACGAGGGGACGGCGACGGACACCGCCACGGACGTCCCCGACCGCGCGCCCGCCGGCGTGACGCTCGCGGGCGCCGGGGGCGAGATATCGCTGGTCGCCCGCGAGGACGCGACGAAACTCGCGGTCGACCCCGCCGAGAGCGACGCCGACCTGACGGACCTGGCCGTCGAGGACGACTTCGCCGGCCGGATCTACGACGCGCCGCTCGACGGGCCGGACGCCGTCTACGTCCACCGCGGCGGCGCCTACACCACGGAGGTCCGGGACAGCGACGACGCCGTCGGCGCCGTCCGCGTCAATCCCGGTCGCGGCGGCACCGACGGTGACGTGGAGCGCGTGACGGTCGACCGCCCCGAGACCGGCAAGGCGTCGCTCGCCCGCTATCTCGCCGACGTGGCCGAGGAGACTCGCGCCGAGGTCGCCGCGGAACTCGACGACGGCGACAGCGACGACGATGACGACGATTCGCCGGGACAGGGCAACGGCGGCGGGGACGGCGGTCCCGGCAACGCCCTGCGCGGCCTCGTGCAGGTGCTGGCGGCCATCGCCGAGGCGGCCGACCGGGCCGCCGAGCGCGCCGAGGCCGGCGACCGCGGGCAGGCCGACGCGAGTATCGAGGCCGTGGCCAGTCGCCTGGAGCGGGCGACCGACCGACTCGAAGCCGCGCGGGCCGACCTCCCGCCGGGGCTGGCCAACGCCGCCGACAACCGCTTCGAGCAGATCGAGCGGCGGTCGAGACAGGCGATCGAGTCCGAGAAGCTCTGAGGCGGTCGTCCCGGCCCGGGGTCACGCGGAGCTGTCGTCGGACCCTCGCGCTCAGGCGGCGTCGCCGTCCGGGCTGCGCTCGGGCGCGGCCTCCTCCTCGCCGCGCCGGACGACGAGCACCGGCCCGACCGTCTCCGCGGCGACGCGCTCGGCCTCGTCGCCGAAGAGGAAGGACCTGAGCGACGGCGCCCGCTCGCCCATGACGACGGCGTCGTGGCCGGCCGCCGCGTCGACGAGCGACTCGAACGGCGGCCCGGCCGCGTGGCTCGTCTCGACGGCGATGCCGGCCTCCCGAAGCGACGCAGCGGCGTCGTCCAGCGCCGTCTCCCCCGCCTCGTCCCCCTCGTCGGTCGCGACGAACAGCGTCACGTCGATGTCGCGGTCGCCGACGAGCGTGACGACGAACTCGGTGAGGCGGTCGGCGGCCACCGCGCCCGTCAGCGGGACCAGCAGGCGCTCGACCGGGCCGGTCGCCCCCCTGACCGCGACGACGCCGGCGTCGACCTCGTCGGCGACCCGGCGGACGGACTGCTCGCGGTCGTGGGTGAACACGAGGCGACGCTCGGCCGCCCCGCCGGCGGCCGCGAACTCCTCGGTCACGTCGTCCAGCGCCTCGTTGGCCCGGTCCTCGTACTGGAGGCGGGCCTGGTCCGGCGGTGTCTGCTCCGGGACGACGTGATAGCCCAGCACCGTCACGTCGACGGTCCCGAGCAGGTCGATCAGCCCCGGCGAGACGGTCTCCCCCTCCAGTATCGCCAGCGGCACGAGGACGCGGGTCATAGGGCTCCCCTCAGGCTAACGTCGCGAGCGTAATAGAAGTACCAGCCCGCGCTGGCGAGCATCACCGCGAGTCCGACGACCTGGGAGAGCCGCTGCATGAAGCCGACGAGCGCGAAACTCGACAGCGCGCCCAGTACCGGCACGACCGGGTAGCCGGGCACCCGGAACTCCGGGTCGTACCACTCCGGTTCGTCCCGGCGGAGCACCACGAGCGCGACGCACATCAGCCCGTAGAGGACCAGGTGGAGGAATGAGGCGACCTCCGCGAGCACCTCGACCCGGCCGGTCGCGACGAGGACGAGCACCGGCCCGCCGGCCAGCCCCAGCGCCACGTGGGGCGTCCCGTACTTCAGGTTGATACGGCTGGCCCGCCGCGGGAGCAGGGCGTCGCGGGAGACGGCGTAGATGGCCCGCGAGGTGCTCAGGATGGAGGCGTTGGCGCTGGACATCGTCGCCAGCAGCCCGCCGAAGACGATGGCCAGCGCGCCCGCGGCCCCGAGGTAGTGCCGTCCCACGTCGACCATCGCCGTCTCGCCGAGCTGTTCGAGTTCGCCGCTGGGGATCGCGCTCGTCGCGACGAACACCGTCAGCACGTACATGACGCCGACGATCACGACCGACCCGACCATCGCCAGCGGGAGGTTCCGGCCCGGTCGCTTCATCTCGCCGGCGACCGTGGCGACCTGTGCGAACCCCAGGTAGGAGGTGAACACGAGCGCGGCGGTCGTCAGCACGGGGACGGGGCCGAACGGCATGAACCGCTCGGGCGCGCTCGGCGCGCCGACGACGCCGACCGCGTCGAGCGCGCCGTACAGCAGGAACACCGAGAGGATCGACAGCAGGAGCGCGACGACGCCGTTCTGCAGTTTGGCGGCGTTCTCCGTGCCCGTGACGTTCAGGACGGTGAACCCCGCGCCGAAGAGGAGCGCGACCGGGACGACGAGGCCGTCGCCGACCGCGACGCCGAGTTCGGCGAGCGTGTCGACGGCGTAGTAGCCGAAGCCGACGAGGTAGAAGGCCGTCGCGAACACGAGCCCGACCCACAGCGAGAGGCCGACGACCGTGCCCGCGAGCGCCCCGAGCCCGCGGGAGACGAAGTAGTAGCCCCCGCCGCTTCTCGGCATCGCCGTCGCGAGTTCCGAGGTCGGCAGCGCCACGAGGAGCGCCACGACCGCGCCGATGGCGAACGACCCCGCCGCGGCCGGCCCCGCCTCGCCCGCGGCCAGGCCGGGAAACACGAAGATGCCCGCGCCGATCATCGTCCCGATCCCGATGGCGAGGCCGCCGGTCAGCCCGAGCGTCCGCTCCAGCTCGGCGTCGTCGGTGACCGTCGCCTCGTCCGTCTCGACGGTCTCCTCGACCACGGGCGCCTCGCCCTCGACGTTCCGGCCGCCGCCCTCGGCGTCGGTACTCACGACCGCCCGGTTCGCCCCGGCGGTCAAAAGGGGTGGCGACCGTTCACGGGGACCGTCCGAGCGGACGCGCCAGCCATCACCCGGCAGATTCGCGGGGACGTGTCAGCCGTCCGTCCGCGCCGCGCGGTTGCGGGCGATCCGGGCGGCCACCTCGACGGCGTCGACCATGCTGGCCTCGCTGGCGACGCCCTCGCCGGCGATGTCGAAGGCGGTGCCGTGGTCGACGCTCGTGCGGACGATCGGCAGGCCGACGGTGACGTTGACGCCGGAGACGGCGCCGTCGTTCGCGAACCCGAGCATCTTGATCGGGATGTGGCCCTGGTCGTGGTACATCGCGACCACGCAGTCGTAGGCGCCGCCCGCCGCCTGCGCGAAGACGGTGTCGGGCGACTCGGGGCCGACCACGTCCAGCCCGTCGGCGCGGGCGTCATCGACGGCGGGTTCGATCTCGCTGCCCTCGGCGATCCCGAGGATGCCGCCGTCGCCCGCGTGGGGGTTCAGGCCCGCGACGGCGATGGTCGGCTCGTCGATCCCCAGGTCGCGTAGCCCCTCGTGGGTCACGTCGATCGTCGTCCGGACCCGGCCGCGGCAGACGCGGTTGCACGCCTCGGTCAGCGTGACGTGCGTGCTGACGTGGGTGACGACCAGGTCCGCGTCGACGCCCCCGTCGGCGGCCTCGGTCAGCCCCTCGACCAGCATCATCGCGTACTCGTCGGTGTCGGTGCGGTCGGCGAGCAGCCCCGTGTGGCCGGCGTGGGTGCTCCCCGCACAGCGGGTCGCCTGCTTGTTGATCGGCGCGGTCGTGATGGCGTCGACCGCCCCGTCGGTCGCCAGCTCGATGGCCCGTTCGACGTACTCCAGGCTCGCCGCGCCGTAGGCCTCGCGGACCTCGCCGTAGGTCAGATCGTCTACGTCGACGTTGTCAAGGTCCAGCACCGGGATCCGCTCGGGATCGGCGTCCGCGGCCGCCGGCGAGTCGACGGGTTCGACGGCCAGGTCGGCCTCGCAGACCGCGACGGCCGCGCGCAACACGTCGGCGTCGCCGACGACGAGCGGCGCCGCGGCGTCGCACAGTTTCGGGTAGGCCTCGACGACCACCTCGGCCCCCACGCCGGCGGGGTCGCCCATCGTCACGGCGACGGTCGGTCGCTCCATGCTACCGACCGAGCGCGTCCAGACAGTTGAGGATGACCCTTTCGTCCCCGAACCCGCCGGCCTTCGTCGCCACCCGCGTCCCCGCCGCGGGGCCGTCCGCGACCACACCGACCGGCACGCCGGCGGCGACCTCCTCACCGACCAGATCCACCACCGCCACGTCGAGCGCGTCGAGGACCGCGCCCGCAGTGTCTCCCCCCGTGAGGACGAGGCCGGCGGGCGACGCGTCCGCGACGGTCGCCCGCGCGGCGGCGGCCAGTGCCGCGGCGACCCGGTCGGCCGCGAGGTCGTCGGCGTTCGTCCCGCCCCCGGCTATCTCGTCGGCCGCCCGCTCGGCCGCGGTCACGTCGTCCGGTCCCGTCGCGGCCGTGACGACCGCCCGGCCGTGCCAGTCGAGCAGCGCCCCCAGCGACTCGGCGGCCGCGCGGCCCGCGTGCTCGGGCTCGCGGACGGCCGCCGCGGGATCGATGGCGACGACCGCCGCCTCGTCGACCGCCGCCAGTTGCGCGAGCGTCCGCTCGTTGACGCTCCCGACGACGCCCAGCACGCCCGACCGCCGGGGGTCGGTCGATACGTCCGTCGGGGTATCCGGCGGCTCGCCGGGTACGTCGACGTGGGCCGCGAGTCCCCCGCTGCCGACGTACAGCGGGTCCGCGTCCAGCGACGCCGCGCCCGCCGCGACCGCTCCGAGGTGGTCGTCGCTCGACGCGTCACAGACCGCGAGCGTCGGTCGCTCGCCCGCGGCGAAGCCGGACAGCCGGGCCGCGACCACCGACGGCCCGGCGTCGACGGTGTCGTCGTCGAGGTGTGCGACCGGGTATTCCGAGTCGGCGAACAGCTCGCGGAGGTCCGACTCGCCGACGCCGTAGCCCGCCTCGGCCAGGGCCGTCCCGTCGACGAGGTGGCGCCCACTCTCCGTGGTACGGCCGGTCGCCGGGAACGCCGGCGCGACGACGGCCAGGGCGGCGCCGGTCGCCGCCAGCGCCGCGTCGACCTCGGCGACGACGTTCCCGCGCAGCGTCGAGTCGACCTTCTTGTAGACGAGGGCGGCGGGGTGGGCCTCGACGGCGCGGGCCACCGCCGCGGCGGCCACCCCGGGAGCGGCGTCGCGGCTGTCGGTGTCGACGACGAGCACGTCCGTCTCGGTTCCGTCGGCGTCGTCAACGTCGTCGGCGTCGTCGACCGGGCGATGGACGCGGACGCCCCGACCGCGCGCGGCGAAGCCGTGGCCGGTGTCGGTCGCCCCCGTCAGGTCGTCGGCGACGACCAGCGCGTTTCGCATTGCTCCCGGTTCCGCCCGCTCGCACTTAGTCGCGTCCGTCCGGCCGTCCGGGTCGGCCGCGAGCCGGCCGACGGCGACCGCGCCCGCCGTCCACCATTCGATCGCCGGCCGGCGACTTATTCGCCCGAGGACCGAACCGGCCACGTGACCGAACCGAACCAGGCGGCCGTCGCGGAGGCGGTCCGCGAGGGGGAGTCGATGGGCGGGCGCGACCTGGTCGAACTGGTCGAGCGCCACCACGAGGGCGCGGGCGTCGAACGCGAGACCATCGAGGCGTACGCGGAGGAACTGGCGGCCCGCGACGACTACGCGTTCGACGCCGAGGCGTTCCTGGCGGACGTGCGGGACCACACCACCGACGCCGACCGCTGGGCGGGCGGCGGCTACTACGAGGTCGGCGACGGCGTCGACGACGGCCGGATCAGCCTCTTCCCGGAACTGTGGCACGAGGAACTCGGCGGCTCGACCGACGCCGCCGAGTACGTCCGGTTCATCCAGGACGAGGAGCCCGAGTACCTCGCGGACCTCGAAGTCGGCGGCCCCGGGGAGGGCGTGCCGAAGCCGGCCGTCCTGCAGGCGCTCCAGCTCGTGGGGCGGGTCGACCGCCCGACCGCGCGGGAGGCGCTGGCCGAGGCCGGCGACCGCGGCGCCGTCGTCCAGGACGCCGACCAGAACCCCGACGCCGACATCTACCTCGCCGACCGCGTCTCCGAGGACACGGCCTGACCCGAACGCGCCGAGCGACCGGTCCGCCGCTCGCACCGCCGAAACCGGAGCGAACCGCGACCAGCAGAACGGTTTTCCCCCGCCGGTCGCAGGCGGTGGTATGGACTACACGGTCTTCATGTCGACCGAGCCCACCGAGCGGTGGGACCTGGCGAAGCAGATGGGGCTCTCGAAAGCGGTCTCGGGCCTCCCGCGCGGCGCCGACGGCGACCCCTGGGCGTTCGAGCCGCTGCTCGAGCTGAAAAACCGGTTCGCCGACGCGGGGCTGGACCTGGCCGTCGTCGAGGACCGGCCGCCGCTGGACGACGCCATCCTCGGTCGAGAGGGCCGCGACGAGCAGATCGAGACGGTCAAGACGCTCCTGCGGAACATGGGCCGGGTCGGCATCGACGTGTGGTGTTACGTCTGGATGGCGCCGCTGAAGGTCCTCCGCACGTCGCGGTCAGTCCGCGGTCGCGGCGGGTCGCTCGTCACCCGCTACGACCACGACCAGATGGACCGCGGGCCCGAGCTCCGGGGTGCCAGCGCCGACGAACTGTGGGCCAACCTCGAATACTTCCTCGACGAGGTCGTCCCCGTCGCGGAGGAGGCCGGCGTCAAACTCGCGCTCCACCCCGACGACCCGCCGCACTCCCCCGTTCGGGGGGTCGAACGGATCGTCACGAACCCGGAGGCCTACCGCCGGGCGATGGATCTCTACGATTCGGAGTACAACGGGATCACGCTCTGTCAGGGCAACTTCGCGGCGATGGGCGCGGACGTGCCGGCGGCCATCCGCGAGTTCGACGAGCGGATCCACTTCGCGCACTTCCGGGACGTGGAGGGGACGGCGGACTCGTTCACCGAGGTGTGGCACGACGAGGGGCCGACCGACATGGCCGAAGCCATCCGGGCCTACGAGGAGATCGGCTTCGACGGGCCGCTGCGGCCGGACCACTGCCCGACGATGGCCGGCGAGGACAACGCCTCCCCCGGCTACCACGACAAGGGCCGGCTGTTCGCCGTGGGGTATCTCAAGGGGCTGCGCGACCAGTACCGGTCGATGCGCGGCGAGTAGCGACCGGCCCGGCGAAGGGCTTTTTGTGCGCTGCATACGACTGTATGCACATGTCCAAGAGCATCCGGCTCTCGGAGGACGCCTACGAGCGCCTCGCCGCGCACAAGCGCGAGGACGAGACGTTCTCGGACGTGGTGCTCCGGCTGGCCGGCGAGCGCTCGCTGCTGGACATCGCGGGCGTCCTCTCCGACGAGGAAGCCGACGCCGTCCGGGACGCCGTCGAGGAGCGCCGCGAGCGCCGCCGTCGGGACCTCGAAACAGTCGCCGACGAGCTAGGTGGGTCGTGAGTGCTACTCGACACCGCGTTTCTCATCGATCTGCTGAACGGGGACGAGGCCGCCGTCGAGCGGGCGCGTGAACTGGAAGCGAACCTCGTTCAGCAACGGATCTCCTCGATGACGCTGTTCGAACTCTACTACGGCGTCGGCCGAGCGGACCAGTCGGAAGCTGAACGCGAGGAGATCGAGACGGTGCTGGAATCGAAGCCGATCCATCCCGCCGACACGGCAGTGATTCGGAAGGCCGGGCGCCTCGCCGGAGAACTGGCTGCCGACGGGAACCCTGTGGCCGACGGCGACGTGATCATCGGCGCGACCGCAGTAGTCGTCGACGAGCCGGTACTCACTCGCAACGTCGACGACTTCGAGCGGCTGCCGGGCGTCGAAGTCGAGACGTACTGATCAGTCGTCGGCCGGGTCCGCGGTACCGGCGGACTGACGTGTCTCCTCTCCCCGCCCACGCTCCAGCACGTCGAGGCCGCCGACGAAGTAGCCCACCATGTAGGTGGCGAGGACGACGACGTGGAGGCCGATCTGGTCGGGGAGGTCGACGGCCGCGGCGAAGACGGCCTGGAACGCGACGACGATCACGAAGAACTGCCCGACCGCGGTCCACTTGCCGTCCTGCCAGCGACCGTTCGAACTCGCGAACTCGGGGTGTTGCCGGACCGTTCGGGATAGCACGAGCGCGAGGACGAACACGCTGACGGCGGCCGCCCCGGCGATCCCGGAGGCCGTACCGAACCACCACAGGCTACCGCCCGTCGCGACGCCCAGCACGACCGCGAGGAGTCCGTGGCGTCTGGACCGTTCCATACGACTCCCTATGATCCCCACGGACAAAAATGTCACCTGTGCAACGCCACGGTCAGTCGTCGGCCGGCGTCGACCGGGAGCCACTGGCGGCGTCGCCGGCGGAGTCGCGTTCCATCTCGGCCAGCGACCCGGCGAGATAGCCGACCAGGCCGGCGAGGATCACGAGCATCTGCGCGCCGGCCAGCGTCGCCGGCGAGGGTTCGACGGTCGCGAGTCCGACGAGCGCCGCGAGGTTGACGACGCCGACGGACAGCCCCGCCCAGCGCCCGTCCCGCCAGCCCTCGCCGGTCGTCCGGTGGGGGTAGTGCCGCTGGATGTAGACGAGCAGCCCCACGCTGACCGCCACGCAGACGCCGGCCGCGCCGGCGAACAGGTAGTCACCGACGAACCACACGCCCGCGCCGGCGGCGGCCCCGCCGAGCGCGACCGCCGCGAGCGGACCGAGGAGACCTCGGCTCATACCCACCGGTACGTGCCACGCGCCGATAATGATTTCGAACGGACAGGTCGACGGTGACGGCCGACGGTACCGGCCACGGTGAAGACCGACGGTGACGGTCGACCGCGAGTCGCTCCGTGATGCCTGGGACCGGTTGCGGTTCCGGATCGAGCACCACAGGAGCGAACGCCGGCGGGCGGGACGAAGCTTACGCTTCGTCCAGCAGCGTCTCGCCCTCTTTCATGTGCTCCTCGACGGCGTCGAGGTCGAGCGTGACCCCGAGGCCGGGCTCGTCGTCGACCGGGATAGCACCGTCGACGATCACGTCGTCCTCCTCGACGAACGTCTCCCAGTCGGGGTCGTCGCGGCCGTGCCACTCCAGGGCAAGGAAGTTCGAGACGGAGACGCCGACGTGGGCGCCGGCCTTCGTCCCCAGCGGCGAGGAGACGTTGTGCAGCGCGAGCGGGATGTAGTAGTCGTCGGCGAGGTTCGCGGCCTTGACCGTCTCGCGCATCCCGCCGAACTTCGGCATGTCGGGCTGGAGCACGTCGATGCCCTGCTGTTCGACCATGTCGCGGACGCCGTGGGTGCGGTAGACGTTCTCGCCGGCGCAGATGGTGGTGTCGGTCGCCTGCGTGACCTCCCGCTGGACCTTCAGGTTCTCGGGGGGCACCACGTCCTCGAGCCACCACACGTCGTAGTCCTCGATGGCGGCGGCCAGCCGCCGGGCGCTGTCGCCCGCGTAGTTCCAGTGACAGTCGAAGGCCACGTCGGCGTCGTGGCCGACCCGCTCGGTCACCGCCTCGACGACGCTGGCCTTGTAGTCGATGGCCTCGGCGTTGAGGTGGCGGTTGTGGCGGTCCTTCTCGTAGCGCTTGCTCGCGTCGAGGTCGAACTTGATGGCGTCGTGGCCCTCGTCGACGACCAGCTCGGCGGCCTCGGCGTAGCTCTCGGGCGCGTAGATGTCCCGGTCGAACTCGTCGGGTTTGGCGTTCTCGTGGGCGCCGCCGAGGTGCGCGCCGGCGTGACAGTCCACGTAGATCCGCGCCTCGTCGCGGTAGGCACCGCCCAGCAGCCGGTAGGCCGGCTGTTCCTCCAGCTTGCCCGCCAGGTCGTGCAGCGCGATGTCGATCCCGGAGATGGCGCTGACGGTCGCGCCCGCCAGTGACCCCGTCGCCGAGTGGATCTCGTAGAGTTTGTGCACCAGCGGCTCGACGTCGCGGGGGTCCTCGCCCGCCAGCCACTCCAGGGAGTCCTCGACGATGTCGCCGACGCCCGGCCCCCAGTAGCACTCGCCGGTGCCGGTGACGCCCGCGTCGGTGTAGATGCGGACGAACGTCCACGTCCAGTCCGCGTCGACCTGTGTCGCCTGTACGTCCGTGATCTCCACGTCGGTCATAGCGCTCCCTTCCGGGTGCTCCGTAATCAACCTCGGGGCGTCCCGTCAGCCGTCTGTCGCGTCCCCCGTCCCGCTCCCGGAGAGTCCTTCCGCCGTCCGGCGGCGCGCCCGCGACCGGTGCCCGCCGACGCCCGCTCCACGCCGTACCTCGTGCTCGCCCGCGTTCGTCCCTGCCCGCAGTCCACCGCGTGCGTCCCTACCCGCAGTCCACCGCGTGCGTCCTGCCCGTATGGCCACCACGTTCGGGCCCGCCCGGGCACCAACCTCGTCCCCGTCCCACCTGCCCCCGCGTCGGCGTCGCCCGGCCGGCCCCTCCACGGCCCACCTGTCGGCCGGTCTACAACAGTGGTCGAACCCGCCCGAGTCGAACGACGAACCCCACACACGAGCGTCGAACGTCACGAATACCGGCAATACGTGGCAACTACCGTCCGACACAGGACCGTGGAACTCCGGGGAACGACCGTCCAGTTATCGCCGCCAGAACTTCCGTCCCGCTCGTGTACTCGGATATCGGAGTGTATCCGCCCCGTTTTATACTCATTATTCGATGTTCGATCAGTTAATGGCCGGTTACTCCGGATACGGCGTATGATTTTTCACGATCAGTGTGTAACGATCACGTGTATGGGGTTCGGGAGCTACGACGAATCAGAACAGGAGAATCAGGAGCTAGACGCCGACCTCGAGGACGACGACGACGGCGTCAACACAGCGGAGAACACACACGACGGTGACGTCGAGTACGAGTTCGACGCGTCGAACGACGAGTTGCTCGACAGGCTACAGGACATCAAAGAGAACACGTGAAATCCGGGGTTCGCGCCATCGGGGTGGCCGAATCCTACCGGAGCGAGGACAGCACGCTGGCGGCTGCCGTCGTCCGCGCGAACCGCGTCGTGGACGGGCTCGCGTTCGACACCTGCACGGTCGGCGGCACCGACGCCACCGAGACGGTCGTCTCGCTGGTCGACCGACTCGACCGCGAGGACGCGCGGTACCTTCTGCTGGCGGGCATCGCGCCCGCGTGGTTCAACCTCTTCGACCTGCCGGCGATCCGCGAGCGCGTCGCCCGCCCGGTCCTCTCGGTCGCCTTCGAGGACAGCGAGGGGCTCGAACCCGCGCTCCGGGAGGCCTTCGATGGCGACGCGCTCGACGACCGGCTGGCCGTCTACCGCCGCCAGCCCGAGCGCCGCCCGGTCTCGCTCGACGGCGGGACCGTCTACGTCCGCGCCGCCGGCCTCGACCCCGACGAGGCCGCCGCCGTCGTCCGCGGGTTCACGCCCGAGGGCGGCCGCCCGGAGCCGCTGCGAGTCGCCCGCCTGGCCGCCCGCGCGGCCGACCGGCGGTTCGTCGGCGGCGAGGGTGGCGATACCGGTGGCGACGGGAGCGCCGACGCCGACCGCTGACCCGTCCGTCGCCGAGACCGACCCGATTATGGTCGCGGGCGGCGACCCCCGGGTATGAGCGACGGCGAGATGGACGGGCTCGAAGTGGTCGCCTGCGAGCACTGTCCCGAGCTGGTCGACCACCGCGGTCGCATCGTCAACGGCACCGGCCCGGCCGACGCGGACCTGCTGTTCGTCGGCGAGGCGCCCGGCCAGTCCGAGGACGAACAGGGCGAGCCGTTCGTCGGCCGCTCGGGCGACGTGTTAGACGACGGCCTCCGCGACGCTGGGCTGGATCGGGGCGACGTGCGCATCACCAACTGCGTCCGCTGTCACCCGCCGGACAACCGCGACCCGACGGACGACGAGCTCTCGAACTGCCGGGGCTACCTGGAGACGGAGATCGACCGCGTCGACCCCGCGGTGGTCGTCACGCTCGGCAAGGTCCCCGCCGAACACCTGCTGGAGCGTGACGTGGCGGTCACGAGCGAGGCCGGCGACGTCGCGGAGGTAGAGATCGGCGGCGAGCGACGGCGGGTGCTGGTCTGCGTCCACCCCGCGGCGACGCTGTACGACCCCTCCCAGCGCGAGACGTTCGCCTCGACGCTCGAACGGGCCGCCGACTTCACCGACGAGTCCAGCGGCCAGTCGCGTATCGGCGACTTCTGAAGCGAGGCGATCGCGAAGCGAAGTTCGACGAGTACGGCCCGGCGAAGGTTTATCCGCGGAAGCGAGCAACACGCGGGTATGGCGTCGGTTCCCGTCGACGAGCGGACGAAGGCCCGGATCCGGGAGCTGTGCGAGGAGATCGAGCGCGAGACCGGCCGTGCGGTGTCCGAGCGCGCCGTCGTCGAGCGGATGGTCGAGCGGGAGTTCGCGTCCCGCGAGGCGCTGGTCGACTCGTTCCGCGAGGGGGCGAGCGACCCGGTCGACGACGACTTCGAGGGGCTCTCCGAGGCGGAGATCGAGCGGTTCTTCGCGGGCACGAGCGACTGGGGTATCGATACGGCGGAGGACGAGATCGACGAGGTCCTCTACGGGGACGAAGCGCTGTCCGAGTTCGACGACGAATGAGCGTCTTTCTCGACACCGGGCTCTACTACGCGCTGCAGAACGAGGGGAGCAGCCGCCACGAGCCCGCCAGAACGGCGTTCGACGCCGTGTTTCGCGGTCGGTTCGGATCGGCGTTCACGAGCGAATACGTCTACGACGAGGCCGTCACGCTCGTGCGGAAACGGACCGGCAGGTACGACGAGGCGAAGACTGTGGGGGATCGGATCCTGGGACGGGACGGATACCCCGACGCGGTCGACTTCCACTTCGTTTCCCGAGCGGAGTTCGACTTCGCGGTCGAGGCGTTCGACCGCTACGACGATCAGCCGCTCAGTTTCACCGACGCGACGACGGTCGCGCTCGTCGAAGCGCACGACATCGACCGTGTGCTCGCGTTCGACGACGACTTCGACGGGGTCGTCGACCGAGTCGACCCGCGGTCGGTCGCCGGCGCGTAGACGACGCGGTCGGTCAATCGTCCGCCGGCGACCCAGCGGGACCGCTCTCACCGGTTGCGACACCGCCCGTCTCCCGCACCTCGACCGCCTCGACGAGCAGTTCGGCCACGTCGACGACCTCGATCTCGTCCTCGAAGCCGCCGGTCTTGCGGCCGTCCTCGAACATCGTGGTACACATCGGGCAGGCGACGACGAACTTCTCGACGGCGGGGCCGACGGGGGTGTCCTCGACGGCCTCCCGCAGTCGCTCCTCGCTGGGCTTGGGGTCCTCGTCGAACTCCATCCAGAGGCCGCCGCCACCGCCGCCGCAGCAGAACGAATCGTCGCGATTCCTGGGCATCTCGGCCAGCTCGCAGCCGGTCGCGCGGACCAGCTCGCGGGGCGCCTCGTACTCGCCGTTGTACCGCCCGAGGTGACACGGGTCGTGGTAGGTGACGGTGTAGTCGAGTTCGTCGCCGCGCAGACCCAGGCGGCCCTCGTCGACGAGGTCCTCGACGACCTGGGTCCAGTGGAAGACGGGCGCGCCGTCCCAGTTCTCGTCGGGCACCTCCAGCATCGGGTCGTCGGCGAATTCCTCGAAGTCGACCTCGGGGTACTCGTTCGCGAAGGTGTTGAACGCGTGAGGGTCGGTGCAGACGACCTTCTCGAACTCGCAGTCGTCGAAGGCGTTCACCATGGTCGCGGCCTGCTCGACGAAGAGGAACTCCTCGCCGACCCGCCGGACGTCGTTGCCGTCGTAGACCTCGTCGTCGTACAGGATCCCGTAGTCCACGTCCGCCCGCTCGAAGAGGCGGGCGAGCGACCGCGCGACCCGCCTGTTCCGGTCGTCGAAGCTCGGGTAGTCGCCGACGTACCAGAGGTATTCGACGGATTCCTCGCGGGCGTCGGTCGGTTCGGCGTCCAGTTCGTCGGCCCAGTCGGCCCGCTTGCGCTGGGACTCGCCGAAGGTGTTGCCCTGCTGCATCACGTTCTGGAAGGCGTCCTGAACGTTCCTGTCGAGGTCGCCCTGGTCGACGAGCTGTCGGTTCATCCGGGTGAACGAGTCGAGATGTTCGATCTCGACGGGGCAGGCGTCCATGCAGGCCATGCAGGCCATACAGGACTCCATCGTCGCGGCGTCGATGACAGACGTGCCGCCGTCGGCGACGATGTCGACTTTCTCACCGCCGGCGTCGCGGGCCTCCCGGTAGTTCTTGAGGTCGAGGATCACGTCCCGCGGGTCGAGCGGGCGGCCGGCGGCCTTGGCGGGGCAGGCCGCCGAACACCGGCCGCACTTGGTGCAGGCGTCCTGGTCGAGCAGCTCCTTCCAGGTGAAGTCGTCGATGGACTCGGCGTTCGTGGCCTCCAGGTCGGCGGGGACGCCGGGGAGCCGCCGGCCGGCGTCCTCGTCGCGGGCGACGACGTTGGCGGCCGAGGCGAGCATGTGGAACGGCTTCCCGAGCGGGATCGCCGCGACGAACGCCAGCGCGAGGATCGAGTGACTCCACCAGACAACGGGGTAGGTCGCCTCGGCCATCGCGGGCGTCATCCCTGCGCCGTCGAGCGCGACGGCGACCGCCCAGCCGACGAAGCTCACCGTCTCGAAGTCCGGGAAGTTCTGCCCGAGGATCCGCCACCCCTCGGTGAGGTAGCCGCCGACGCCCAGCAGGAAGAGCGCCCAGACGAAGAGATCGTCCTCGGCGGAGGTGTGGCGGCCCCACAGGCGACCGTCGCGGGCGGCGTAGCGCCGGTAGAGCAGGACGCCGAGGCCGACGACGAAGAGCAGCCCCATCGCGTCGACGACGAACGAATAGGAGAGGTAGAAGTCGCCGACGAAGAAGGAGTCGCCGGTGAGCGGGCGGTAGATGTCCATGTCGATGCCGAGGATCGTGGTCGCGATGAGCAGGGTGAGAAAGCCCCAGAGGACGAACGCGTGGGCGAGCCCGGCGACGAGGTCGCCGTCGCGCAGCGTCCGGTTCGAGAGGACGACCCGCGCGGCGTCGACGACCCGCCGCGGGAGGTCGTCGAGGCGATCGAGGGGGTCCTCGCGGCCCTCGGCGTAGCGGGCGACCCGCCGGTACGACCCCAGCAGGAAGACGGCGATGGCGACCGCCGCCAGGTAGTAGAACGCCGCCTTCCCGACAGGGCCGATCCCCCAGAACGTCGGGCGGGTCGGCGCCTCCGCCTGGAGCACGAGCATACCCTAGAGGCGGGCCACGCCGCGCTTAAAGCTTGCCACGGATTCGCACGACAACGGTCCACAACCGCGGTCCCGTTTGTCGATTTCGCGTCCGGACGCGTGTCGGTACCCGGAGAGAGCCGTGCGCCTCGACCAGCCGTTCGTCGCAGGTGTCAACAATTATTTAGGTGTGCGGCCCTCGACTGAGTGTCCGGAGATGGACGAAAAGACAGAGGAACTGCGGGACATCTTCATGGACGTTTCCGACGAGGAGACGGTCACGGAGACCCAGGCGGAGCAGCGGGGCTCCATCGCGGACCAGCCCGACGAGTCGACCATCCGCGAACGCCTGCGGGGGGTAATCGAGGCGCTCGACGACCGCTACGAGTTCGACTCCGACCTGGAGACGGAGGCGTACGTCGATCTGGTCCGGGGGTTCTACGACGACGGGTCCGACGAGGCGATCGCCGAGGACCTGGGCGTCTCGACCGAGGAAGTGTTCCGCGCACGCATGGACCTGCACCTGTTCCGGGAGTCGGACACGGCGGCCCCGTTCGACATCTGCGAGCTGCGCCGCCGTGGCGAGGAGAGCGACGCCGCCCTCGCCGAGGAGTTCGGCGTCGAGGAGTCGACGCTGGCCCACTACCGCCGCGTCGTCGACGCCCAGGACGCCGCCCGGGCGGCGAACCACCGCTACCAGACCGAGTTCGACGAGATCCTCACCGACGCCGCCATCTCGGGCCAGCTCACCGAGAGCGTCCAGGAGGACGGCCTCGACGAGGCCGCCGAGGACATCGAGACCGACGTGTCGTTCTGAGTGGCGGCTTCGACCTCGATTTTTCCGGCATCGGGGCCTCAGCCCGCGCCCGACTCGTACTGGTGGCAAACAGATGGCTGCGAGGGTTTATGACCGAAAGCGGGACCACCGGCGGGTATGCACACGTTCCGCGACGTGGCAACGGCGGCGTACTGCCCGCGGAAGCTCTACTACCGCCGGCGCGACCCGGCGGCCGACGAGGATATCCCCCAGGAGGTCCGCGCCCGCCGGGACCTGGCCTTCCGCTACCCCGAACTGCTCGACTCCGACCCCGAGATCCAGGCCGCGCCGATCGAGATCACGCCCACGCAGTACCGCTCGCGGCTCGGCCGCCTGCGGGCGAGTCTGGACGCCTGGGACGACCTGGTCGACCCCGCGGGGCGGGAGGTGCTGCTGGAGGGGCGGGAGTGTCGCGGGGTCGCGCACAAGGTGCTCGACGGGCCGCCGCGGCCGTCGCTGGTGTTCGCCGGCTCCCCGCCCGAACAGGGGGTCTGGGAGCCACAGACCGTCCGGCTGGTCGCCGCCGCGAAGGCGCTGGCCTGGGAGCGCGAGACGACCGTCGAGACCGCCTTCGCCGAGTACCCCGCCTTCGGCGTCGTCCGGGAGGTGCCGCTCACGACGCGCCGGAAGGCGACCTACCGGTCGGCCGTCCGCACCGCCGACGCCGTCGACGGCCCGCCCTCCCGGACCGCGAACCGCGAGAAGTGCTCGCCGTGCGAGTACCAGGGCCAGTGCGGCGTGACGACGCGGTCGCTGAAGTCGATGCTGTGAGACGGGACAGCGAGGGGAGAGAACGCCCTCAGGAGCGGGAGGGGGTCACGCGGAACTGCCCTCGGGGTCGGCCCGTTCGCGGATGATATCCCGCAGTTCGTCGGCCTCCTCGATGTTCTCCATCTCGGCCTCCTCGACGATGGCGGTGCCCTCGACTGACTCGCGGGTGGCGCGCTCGACGACGTACACCGACCGCGTCCGGGTGACCCGCCCGACGGAAGACATGATGCGGGCGCGCTTCTCGGCGGTCTTGGTGAGCTCGGAGTGGCCGGTCAGCATCTCCTCCTCGCGGCGCTCGTTCTCGCTGACGGTCTTGAACGGCGCCCGGTCCGTGGGGTGGACGTCGAAGCCGACGCGCGTGAGGACGGCGACGATGGGCTCGTCCTCGGGGTCGACCTCGGGGTCGTCTGGGGTCTCCTCGTCCTCGCGGACCTCCTCGGCGCCGTCGAGCACCTCGACCGGCGAGGTGAGCGGCGCGTCGAACAGTTCCTGTAGCTGGCTGGCCACCTCGACGGAGGCGTCCATGCCGTCCTCGTACTTCGAGACGGTCCGCCGGGAGACGCCGAGCTCGCTGGCGAGTCGCCCCAGCGACCAGTCGCGGTCCTCGCGGGCGTCTTCGAGCACCTCGCTGTCGATGTTGACGTAGAGGCCTCCCGGTGCCGCGTAGATGAGCGGCGGGACCTCCTCGACGAAGAGATCCATGGCGGTGTCGGGCGAGAGCACCGGGACGCCGTGGCGGAAGTAGGTGACGCCCGGTTTGAGCTCCTCGTCGCGGGTGCGCAGGCCGATGACCAGCGGCGTGGCGCCCAGGTACTTCCCGAGGCGGCGCATCTCGGCGCCGGTGTGGCCGTCGAACGCGTCGATGTTGCCGAGGATCTTCACGAGGAGGACCTCCTCCCCGCGGCGGGCCGCGACGTCGAAGCTCTTCGGCCGGATGGCGCAGCGCTCGCTCACCACGAAGCCCGCGTCCTCCAACATCGCGGTGACGTTGCCGACCAGTGCCGACCGTGACATGGTGTGAGGTAAGTAGGTCTTCGCATATATGCGTTGTGTCCCCGTAGACCCGCCGTGCCTCCCGTTTTTTCACGCCGACCGATAGATTGATATAGAATTTTCCGGTCGAAACCCGTTTGCCCGCCCTCGCGTTATGGCCCGTGTGACCGTCATCGGGCTCGACGACACGGATTCCCGCGAGCGCGGGATGTGCACCACCTTCGTCGCCGCCACCCTCGCCGAGCGGATCGAAGACGTGGGTGGGACCGTCGAGCGGCGCCTGCTCGTGCGGCTCAACCCGGGCGTCGAGCACAAGACCCGCGGCAACGCCGCGCTGGCCGTCCACACCGACCTCGACGCCGACCGCGCGCTCGAACTCGCGCGCGACCACCTCGACCTGGCCGAGACCGCGGACCCGCGGACGAACCCGGGTGTCGTCGTCGCGCCGGGCGACCCCGGGGACGTTCCGGACGAGGTGGCCGCGTTCGCCCGCGGCGCGGTCCGCGACTACCACGCGGTCGACGACGCGGTCGACCTGGCCGAGCGGGCGGGCTACCGGAGCGCCCACGCGGGCAACGGCCGCGGCCGGGTCGGCGCGCTGGCCGCCGTGGGCGCCTGGCGCGCGTTCGACGAGTGGACCTGCGAGTGTATCTCCTACCGCGAGCGCGACCGCTGGGGCACCGAGCGGGACGTGGACCGCGAGTCGGTCTTCGAGGCCGCCGAACGGGCCTACCCCGACGCCTGGGACACCGTGGACCGGGGCGAAGGCTACCCCGTCTGCGTCCCGCGGACGCCCTGCCCGATCCTCCACGGGATCCGCGGCGACGACCCCGAGACCGTGCGGTCCGTGGCGAGGGCCATCGACGGCGAACCGGTGGCGAGCCGGGCGCTGTTCGTCACCAACCAGGGGACCGACGCCCACCTGCGGCCGGTCGACGGGTTCGGGAGCGCCGCCGACGGGCGCGCCTACCGGGTCGACGGCGAGGTCGTCGCCGACCCGGAGACCCGGGAGGGCGGCCACGTGTTCACCGCCCTGCGGAGCGACGACGGCGAGACGGCGGCGGTCGCCGCCTTCGAACCCACGAAGCGGTTCCGCGACCGCGTGCGGGCGCTGCGCCCCGGCGACCGACTGACCGTCTGCGGCGAGCTAAGCGACGGGACGCTGAAACTGGAGAAGTTCGCGGTCCGTGATCTCGTGCGGACGGAACCGGCGAACCCGGAGTGTCCGGAGTGCGGCCGTTCGATGGGGTCTGCGGGCGCCGGCCAGGGCTACCGCTGCCGGGACTGCGGAACGAGCGCCGGCGGCAAGGTCGAGGTCCCCGTCGAGCGGGACCTGGAACTCGGGTGGTACGAGGTGCCCCCGTGTGCCCGCCGACACGTCGCGAAACCACTCGTCCGCGGCGGGTTCGACGCGCCCGTCCATCCCGAGCGATAGGCCCGGCTCGCGGCCGGGGGTAGCGATGGGCCGGCCTATCCCGCGAACTTCTCTTCCAGCCAGTCGAACTGCGACTCCAGCTCGTGGCGTCGCTGGCGCTTGATCACCGTGGCGTCGAGCACCTGCCCGACCAGGGCGAGGTCGAGTTCGAAGTCGGTCGTCGCCGTGACCTCCGAGCCGCCGTCGACGGCCTCGACGCGGTACTCGGTATCCATGGTCTCGAAGAAGCCGTCGGCCTGCTCGTAGGCCAGGTCGGCCCCGGTGTCGACCAGACGCAGGTCGAGCGTCACCGTCGCGAGCCCGACCTGGTTCTCCAGGTGCATCTCGTCGCCGTCGACGGTCACCTCGGTGAACCCCGCGGCGAGCATGAACGCCTCCAGATCGTCCATCGCGTCGCGCACGCGCTCGGGCGGGGCGTCGACTCGACGCGAGACCGTGACCGTCTGCATGTCCGCCCGGACTCGCTCCAGCCACGTCAGTGTCACGCCGCACCGGTTCGGCGGGGTCGCCGCTCGCGCCCCCGGACCGCGCGGCGCGCGACGCGATGGACCCCCGGGCGGCGACGACCCGCCCGAACGTCTTCGGGACAACGCGCTCGCCCGCGGACCCGCAACTACGGGTATGGCCGACGTATCGGGAGAGGCGACGCGGACGCTCGACGCCCGGGAGATCGACGGCGAACCGTTCGGCGCCATTTTGGCCGCGCTGGAGGACCTGCCGGCGGATGGGACGCTCGAACTCGTCAACAGCTTCGAGCCGGAGCCGCTGTACGACGTGCTCGACGACCGGGGGTTCGTCCACGAGACCGAGCGCGTCGCCGACGACGAGTTCCACGTCTACATCAGCGTCGCGGAGTGACTGCGCGGCCGCGAGCGGTCGGTCGGCCCGCCCGTTCGCTCCGCGTATAGGCCCGAACGTATTCGGGACGGGACATAGCGGGACGGCGACCCAACGGTCGGTATGGTCAACGTTCCGTCGCCGTTCGGCGGGAGCGACGACACCTTCGACCCCTACGACGAGTTCGTCCCCGACCACGCGCCGGCGCCCGGCGACTTCCTCGCCGACCACGACGTGCTCGACGGCCGCGAGCACCTCGCGGTCCACCGGCTGGCGCGCGAGCTGTTCGAGGAGCGGGCGGTCTACGACATGACCTTCGGCTACAACCTCGCGCGGCTGAACAACGACCAGCGCCACCCCGACGCGGGGTACCGCTACGCCGTCGAGCGGGCCGGGGCAGTCGACGACGACCTGCCGACGCCCGACTGGTCGCGCGGAGACGACAGCGGGTCGGCCCGCGTCCTGCGCGCGGAGTTCACGCCGACGACCGCCTTCTGCCCGCAGAGCGACACGCTCACCAGGGGCTCGTTGCGCGCCTGGAACGGCCTGGCCGACCGCCACGAGTTCGACCTCGTGCGGGTCCGCGTCGCGCCGATGCACCAGCGCGCGAGCCAGATCAACGCCGCGCTCCGGGACCTGGAGGCGACGTTCGTCGAGACCGGCGAGTTGCCCGATCCCGACGACGGAGGCGACGCCGGAACGCCCGGCGACGGGTTCGACGACGACGCCGTCCCGGGGTCGGCGGGCCGCGACGGGTCGCGCGCGCCGTTCTGATCGGGGCCGGCGTCCGATGCGACCGTCCCGTCGCATCGGTTCCGACAGTAGGATATCCCACTGGTCCCTTCCGTACGGTAGATGACGGGCTCGCGCGACCGCGCCTGGCTCGCGGCGATGGTCTTCGCCGTCCTGCTCGCGCAGGTGCTGCTGTACCCCGGCGTCGACCGGCTGGTCGGGGCGCTCGGCGCGACGACGGACCTGGACGCGAGCATGTGGTTCCTCGCGGCGGAGTTCGCGGCGTTCGTCGCCTTCGCCGGCGTCTGGGGCGCCGCCAGCGACCGCGCCGGCCGGCGGACACCCTTTATCGCCGCCGGCGCGCTCGGGGGCTCGGCGGGCTATCTCGCGCTCGCCGTCCTCCCGGGGTTCACCAGCCTCTCCTTCGAGGGGGTGCTGGTCGTCCGCGCGGCCCAGGGCGCCGCCACCATCGGCGCCTTCTCGCTGGCGATGACGATGCTGATGGACCTGGAGGGCGGCCACGGCCGGAACATGGCCGCCGCCGGCGCGGCCATCGGCGGCGGCACCGCGCTGGGCGCCCCCCTCGGCGGCCAGCTCTACGAGGTCGGCCCGTTCGTCCCGCTCTATCTCGCGAGCGCGCTGCTGGCGGGCGTCGCGGTCCTCGCGCTGGCGGTCGACGACCGCGCGCCCGACGGCGAGCGCGACTCGCTTGCCCGCGCGCTCGCGAGCCTCCGCGGGACGCCGACGCTGGCCGTCCCCTACGCCTTCGGCTTTCTCGACCGGCTGACCGCCGGCTTCTTCGCCCTGGTCGGCACCCTCTACTTCCGGTCGGCGTTCGGCCTCGGCCCCGGCGCCACCGGGCTGATGCTCGCCCTCTTTTTTGCCCCCTTCGCCCTCCTGCAGTACCCGATGGGTATCCTCTCGGACAAGGTGGGACGGACGGTACCCATCGTCGCCGGGTCGGCGTGTTACGGCCTGGTCGTGATCGGCGTCGGCCGCGCGCCGACCGTCGCGCTCGCCGGCGCCGGGATGCTCGCCGTCGGTATCCTGGGCGCGCTGATGTCGCCGGCGACGATGGCGCTCGTGACCGACCTGGCCGCCGACACCGAGCGCGGCGTCGCCATGGCCGGGTTCAACATCTTCGGCAGCCTGGGCTTCCTGGCCGGCGTCGTCGTCGGCGGGAGCGTCGCCGGCGCCTACGGCTACCCCGAGGCGTTCCTCGTCGCCGGCGGCCTGGAGATCGTCGTCGCCGCCGCGACGCTGCCGGTCTTCCTGCGGCTGGACATCGGGCGGACCGCGACGTTCGCGGAGTGAGCGGACCGCCGCCGGCCACTCTGCCCCGAGAGAGGCTTGGAGCGAACGTTTATACGGGGTCGGAAGACCACTGTTCGGTACTGTGATTGCGGGTACCTGGGCCGATCCGCGGCGGATTTCGCCGCGTGTGCTACTACTGGGTGGGCTCGTCGGTGTCGCCCTGCTCGTCGCGAGTTTGCTGGTCGAGGTCCGCGTCGTCGTCACGAGTCCGGATCTCGGCGACGTTACCGGCGTTCTCCGGACGCTCTGGCGGACCCTTCTCGCCATCGCGACTCTCGGCTCGTTTCTCCTCGCAGTGCGCAACGCCAGAGATGACGGGACATCGTCGGATAGCCCGGCGCGCACGTTCGAGATCAAGGGTGAGAACCACGATATCGACGTCCATCTACACGGGATCGATCCGACCGGAGACGGTGCTCGAACGGACCGAGCGGACGGATCGACCGCGGACGGAAGTGAGCGCCGAACAACCGACGACGCCGAACGAGACGGAGAGAAGCGAGAGGGACGACGGGACCTCGATGAAGAACGAGGAGATGGGACCGATTAGGCCGCCAGCTCTCGTCCGATCCACTCCCGGGCCGCGGCCGAAAGCATGGCTTCCCACGAGTTGAACCCGGTGTGTTCGTCGACGTACGCATCGAACTGTTCCCCGGGAATCCGGTCGAAGTCCGCCTCGCTCTCGACAGTCCAGGGACTCGCTTCGAAAAACTGCCGGATCGACTCGAACTCCGTGTGCGTCTGCATGAAGTCCTCCGGGAACAGTTCTGCGAACGAAACGGCGGTCTCGCCGTCGACGGCCTCCGTGCGGTCCTGTAGCCGGTCGAGTTCGTCGGCGAGTTCTTCGAACCCCCTGATCTCCACGCTCATGGATACGTGTCGGTCCCGAAACCGTATAAATACTTGGAGCGACGGAACCGCGTTTCCGCGAGCTGTCCGGGTCTTGCTGACGCGGTCTCGCGGGGCGCGGTGAAACCTCCCGGTGTGGCGCTCTCGCCCGAACGGCAGACGGCGGGACTATGTACGCGGGAGAGACCTGCCGGGGAGGGTTCGAACGCTCACGATGGCGAGCACACGAGGTGCTCGCCGAAGTTATTCGCGTCAGAAGCGCCAGGACTGGGATTTGAACCCAGAATCCCAAAGGGAACACGCTTTCCAGGCGTGCGCCTTACCGTTCGGCCATCCTGGCTCACCTTGAGATACCGCAGTCGGGTGGTTAAGGGCTTTCGTTCTCGGTCGGCAGCCGGTCCCGGGTGAGGTGGGTCGCCGTCGCGGCGCCGACGGCGACGACCGCGGCGACCCCGAGTTTCGGCGCGAACCCGACGCCCAGGTCGCCGAGGAGTTCGTAGCCCTGCGCGAGCACGAGAAAGGAGAGGCCGCCGACCAGTCCCCACAGCACGCTCGACTTCGTCGCGGGGGCGACCAGCGGGTCGCGGTCGGCTCCCGAATCGTGGTCTGGCGCGCGACCGTCGCTCGGCGCGTCGGTCATCACTTCGTCGCGATGGCCTCGATCTCGACGCCGACGCCCTTCGGGAGTTCCTCGACGCCGACGGCGCTGCGGGCGGGCGGTTCGTCGTCGAAGAACGTCTCGTAGGTGTCGTTCATCTCGTCGAAGTCGTCGATGTCGTCGAGGTAGACCGTCACCTTCAGCACGTCGGTCATCTCGGCGCCCGCCTCGTCGAGGACAGCCTCGACGTTCTCCAGCGCCTGCCGAGTCTGTACGTCGATGGCGGCGTCGTCGAGGAGTTCGCCGTCCGGTGTGAGCGGGATCTGGCCCGCCGTGAAGACCAGATCGTCGGTCTCGGTCGCCTGGCTGTACGCGCCCACGGCCGCGGGCGCCGCGTCGGTGCTGACGATGCGCTTCATACCCGAACGGGCGACCGCGAGCGGCTTAAACTCCGTGGCGCCCGGGCGGAGCGAACGGGCTCAGGCGGTCAGCTTCGGTTCGAGGTCGCCCCGCTCGTCGAGCTGTTTGAGGATGTCGCTGCCGCCGACGAACTCGCCGTCGACGAACGTCTGGGGGATGGTCTCGCGGCCGCTGTGGCGTTCGAGCGCGGCGCGGAACTCGTCGAGCGACTCCAGCGTGTCGACGACCTCGATATCGTCGCGGTACTGCTTGAGCAGCGTCAGCGCGCGGTCGGAGTAGCCGCACTGGGGCATGATCTCCGTGCCCTTCATGAACAGTACCACTTCGTTGTCCTCGATGGCCTCGTCGACGCGCTCGTCGACCTCGTCCTGCGGGAGGCCCTCGTCGGGTTCGAACGTCATACCCGTGGTCTGGGTCCCCTCGTGGATACCTCTTGCGACGGGCGGGTCCGCGCCGCCCTCCCGACCGGAACGCGGCGGACCGAACGGGGCGGCCGCGGCTACGCGTCGAGGACCTCGACCAGGTTGCCCTCGGGGTCCCGGAGGAAGAGGATGGTCGTGCCGGTGCTGGAGGTCTGGGGTTCGCTGACCGTCTCCACGTCGTCGGGCAGGTCCTCGTAGAAGCCCTCCACGTCGTCGACGCCGAACCCGAGGTGTTTGGCGCCGCGGTCGTTGGCCGAGTCGGCGACCGCCTCACCGCCCGACGGCTCGTACTCGACGAGTTCGACGCGGGTGCCGTCGCCGTCGAGGTGGGCGAACCGGCCGGTCGCGTTCTCGACGCCGACGCCCCGCGAGAAGTTCTCGCCGGAGGACTCGAACTCGGCGAGCAGTTCGAGGTCGAAGACCTCGGTGTAGAATTCGACGGCCCGGTCCAGGTCGGCGACGGTCGTCCCGGTGTGGTGGACGCTTCCGGTCATGGGCGAGCGAGCGTGGGCCAGCGCCGAAACGGTGTCGGTCCGGAGCGGGCTGTCGACCCGATCGAACCCCGGCGAGACCGGGCGACTCCAGTCCGGTAGGGACGACCGAATCAGCGGTTATACGCCCCTGATCGCGGGTAACTGACCCGTAACAATGATCGGTGACGGCGTAGGCCGGGCCATGCGAGAAGAACGCTCGGAACCGCAACGGGGCCGGGTCGTCGTCGGGCCGCCGCCGCCACCGACGGCCGCACCCGACGACGTGCTCCCGGCGGTCGTCCGCACGCGCAGCGACGACAGCGAGCGCTACATCTGCTACTCCGCCGCCCCGGAGTACGACGGCGTCGCCGAGACCCGGCTGTCGGTCGACACCGACGCCGTCGTCGAGCGGGAGCTGTGGCGCTAATCAGCCGCCGGAGCGGGCCGAGTCGTCCCGCAATCGGTCGACGGCGGCCTCGACCCGCCGGCGGTCGACCGACCGGATACGGGCGTCGGTCGTCGACAGCTCCGCGAACGGCCACCAGCGCGCGTCGGCGGCCTCCGGACCGGGGTCGATCGATCCCGTCGTCTCGGCCCGCTCGACCGCGAAACAGATAGAGAGGTAGGAGCCGTCGGCCGGGTCGTCGATGTCGAAGCCGGTGCGGACGAGTTCGAGGGCGTCGGGGTCGACTGCGATGCCCGTCTCCTCTTCGAGTTCGCGCGCGGCGCCGACGCGGGCGGACTCGTCGACTTCGAGGATCCCGCCGGGGACCGCCCAGGCACCCCGGTGGGGTTCGTTGGCGCGCTCGATCAGGAGCGCCGCGTCGCCGTCCTGTGGCTTCGCCGCACTGCCCGAGGGACTCCGTCCCCCGCTGTCGAGGACGACGACGCTCCCCCCGGGCGTCGGGTTCTGGAAGATTATCTCCTCGCACTCCGGACAGAACCGCCGGTCCCGGCCCTCGAAGACCGTCGTCCCCAGCGCGGTCCCGCAGTACGGGCAGTAGTCGGCTCGGCGTTTGGTCATCCCTTGAGCCCCGTCCCGGTGAGCGCGACGACCACGTCGTCGTCGGGGCCGACGACGCCACGCTCGCGGTAGTCGGCGAGCGCCGCCGTGGCGGTCGCGCAGGTCGGCTCCACGTGGAAGCCCGCCCGGGCGAGGCGGTCGTGTTCGCGCTCGGTGGCCTCGGGGCCGACCGCGACAGCGTCGCCGTCCGTCTCCTCGACGGCCGCCAGGATCCCGTCCAGCCGGGCGGGCTCGCGGATCTGGATGCCGTCCGCGGCGGTGTTCGAGGGCGCGTTGTCGGGCGCGCCCCGGCCGAGCGCGTCGGCGACCGGCGCCGCCCCGGTCGCCTGCGCGCCGAGGAGCCGCGGCATCCCGTCGGTCCAGCCGGCCGCCCGCAGCGCCCGGAAGCCGCGGTAGGCGCCGAGGAAGAGCGTCCCGTGGCCCAGCGGGGTGACGACGGCGTCCGGGAGTTCCCAGTCGCGCTGGGCGGCGAGTTCGAGCGCGAACGTCGCCGTCCCGCGGAAGAAGGCGGGGTTCCAGGCGTGGCTGGCGTACCAGCCCTCCCCGCGTTCGACGGCTTCGACGCAGACGTCGGTCACGTCGCCCCGGGTCCCCTCGACGCGGACCACGTCGGCGCCGGTCCGCTCGATGGCCCGGAGCTTGCCGGGTTTGGCCTCGGCCGGGACGTAGATCTCGGCGTCGATACCCGCGCGGGCGGCGTAGGTGGCGATGGCGAGGCCGGCGTTGCCCGAGGAGTCTTCGAGCACCCGGTCGACGCCGACCTGTGCCGCCCGCGATATCGTCAGCGCCGCGCCGCGGTCCTTGAAACTCCCCGTCGGGAACACCGATTCGAGCTTGAAATCGGCGTCCCACGCGGGCGCGTCGACGACCGGCGTCCACCCTTCGCCCAGCGTGACCGCGCGTTCGGTATCGAGGAACGGTTCGAACGCCCAGAGGCCGCGGTCGCGGTCGAGGTGGTCGGGGGGGTGGTCGGCGTCGGGGAGCGGCCGGTCGGCGTAGTCCAGTGCGCCCCCGCAGTCGCAGCGCCACGGGGCGTCGGCGCCGTCGTCGTACTCGCGGCCGCAGTCGCCGCAGGTGAGCATACCGGCCGTTCGGGCCGGCCCGACCAGTAGGTGACGGTCCGGCCCCGCTCTCGGCCCGGCGGCCGCTCGTCGGCCCGCTCGGGCTTTACTTTCGCTCCGGCCGGCGGAGGTTCATGTCGGACCCGCCCGTGGGTCCGCTGCCATGGACGACCGCGTCAGGCGCCACGCCGGGATCCTAACCGACTACTGCACCGACGTATCGGCCGACGACGACGTGCTGATCCGGGCTCCGACCCCGGCCGCCGACCTCGTCGAAGCGCTCTACGAGCGGATCGGGGACCGCGGTGCTCGCCCGACGACCGAGTGGCGTCATCCCCGAGCCACCCGCGCCTATGGACGGGCGATCGATCCCGACGACGTCCGGACCGCCGACCACCGGCTGGCGGCGATGGCGGAGACCGACGTCGTCATCCTGATCAAGGGCGCCGAGAACGACGCCGCGGGGAGCGACGTCGACCCGGAGACGCGCGCGGCGCTCCGCCGGGCGAAGCGACCGGTCCTCGACGAGCGCCTCGAAACGCGCTGGGTGATCACCCAGTATCCGACCGCCGCGGACGCACAGCGGGCGGATCTACCGACGCGGGCGTGGGAGGAGTTCGTCTACGACGCCGTCGACCGCGACTGGGACGCCCAGCGCGCCTTCCAGGAGCGACTCGTCGACGTGCTCGAACCCGCCGAGACGGTCCGGATCGTCTCCGGCGACGACACCGACCTCCGCCTCTCGGTCGACGGGATGGGGGCGTTCAACGACGCCGGCGAGGACAACATGCCCGGCGGCGAGGTCGCGACCGTCCCCGTCGTCGACTCCGCCGATGGGACGATCACGTTCGACCTCCCGGTCGTTCGCGGCGGCCGGGAGATCCGGGGCGCCCGTCTCACCTTCGAGGACGGCGAGGTCGTCGACCACGCCGCCGAGCGCAACGAGGCGGCGCTGACGGCCCTGCTGGACACCGACGACGGGGCCCGCCGGCTGGGCGAACTGGGGATCGGGATGAACCGCGACATCGACCGGTTCACCAACAACCTCCTGTTCGACGAGAAGATGGGGGACACCGTCCACGTCGCCCTCGGGGACGCGATGGCCGAGTGCGTCCCAGACGACCGGGAACTGAACGAGAGCGCCGTCCACGCGGACCTGCTGGTCGACACGAGCGAGGACTCGCGGATCGAAGTGGACGGCGAGGTCGTCCAGGAGAACGGGACGTTCGCGTTCGAGTGACGCGGCGGCGCGTGCGGCTACCGGGGGGCGGACCGCGTTACCGCTCGTCGATGTCCGGGAACGCCCGGTCCTCGGGCCCGGTGTACCGCGCACGGGGGCGGATCAGGCGATTGTCCTCGACGTACTCGGCGGCGTGGGCGATCCAGCCGGCGGCGCGGCTCATCGCGAAGATGGGGGTGTAGATGTCGACGGGGATGCCCATCTGGTAGTACGTCGACGCCGAGTAGAAGTCGACGTTGGGCGCCAGTCCCTTCTCCTCGGCCATGAACTGCTCGATCTTCGTGGAGTACTCGTACCACTTGGGGGTGCCGGCGGCCTCGCCGAGTTCCTGGGAGCGCTCGCCGAGGATCTTGGCGCGGGGGTCCTTGACGTTGTAGACGCGGTGGCCGAACCCGGCGATGCGCCGGCCGTCTTCGAGGGCCTTCTCGACCCACGCGACGGGGTCGCGGTCACTCTCGTCGACCTCCTTGAGCATCTCCATCACGTCCTGGTTGGCGCCGCCGTGCAGCGGGCCCTTGAGCGTGCCGATGGCCGAGGTGACGGAGCTGTGCAGGTCCGAGAGCGTCGAGGCGGTGGTGATGGCGGAGAACGTCGAGGCGTTGAACCCGTGGTCGGCGTGGAGGACCAGCGCCATGTCGAAGGTCTCGGCGAGCACGTCGTCGGGCTCCTCGCCGTTGAGCATGTAGAGGAAGTTGGCGGCGTGGCCCAGGTCCTCGCGGGGCTCGACGGGGTCGTCGCCGTCGCGCATCCGCGTGAAAGCGGCGAGAATCGTGGGGATCTTGGCGGTGATGCGCCGGCCCTTGCGGAGCGTCGCCTCGCGGTCGGTGGCGGGCTCGCCGGCGTCGGGGTCGTACGCCGAGAGCATCGAGACCGCCGTGCGGAGCGCGGCCATGGGGTTCTCGTCGGCGGCGGCCAGCTGGCCCACGGTCTCGAGCACGTCCTCGTCGACCGACCGCTCGGCGACCATCGAGTCGGTGAAGGCGTCGAGCCGGTCGGCGTCGGGCAACTCGCCGTGCCACAGCAGGTGGATGACCTCCTCGTAGCTCGCGTGTCTGGCGAGGTCCTCGATCTCGTAGCCGCGGTAGATGAGTCGCCCCTCGTCGCCGTCGATCTGGCTGAGATCGGACTCGGCGACGAGCACGCCCTCGAGGCCTTTCCGTAGCTCGTCGGTCATACCCCACTCGTTCGCCTGGACCGGCCAAAAGGGTTACCGTTCTCCGGTGGACGCGTACGGAATCACCGAACGCTCGCTGGACGAACGTACACCGCCCCGACCGCGACGCCCCGCGCGGATCGCCGCCCTCCGCACCGCAACCTCCGGCGAATTGCCGATCCAGTCGTCGATACGTAGTTCGTCGATCGTCGTTTCGCCGGCGACGGACGCCGGAGATGTTCGATTCTCGCGAACGCCGTGTCGCGGCGAGTCGGACCGGCCCCGCGGGCCGGCTACGTGGGCGGTTCAGGGTCGATTTACCGGCGATTCGCGGGTCGTCGGGCCGGTCGGGCGCGAGCGCGGTCGCGTCGGGGAGAGCGGTCACAGCCGCCGCGAGAGGCGGACGGCGCGACCCAGCGTGAGGAGGAAGGCGACGAGGCCGGCCGTCGACATCGCGAGGACGAACCCGAGGCCGACGTACAGCGCGGGCGAGCGCCGCGACCCCGGGAGGGCGACGAACAGGACGAACGCCGCGAGCGCCAGCGCGAGGCCGGCGGCCAGGCCCACCTTGGCGTTGCGGCGGACCCGGAGCGCGGCGACGAAGGCGGCCTTGCCGCTGTCCGCGTCGGCGGCTTCTGCCGGGACGGCGTCGGCCGCCTCGGTCGGAGCGGCGTCGCCGTCCGGTCGGTCGCCGGCCATACCCGTCCGTTTGGTCACGACCGGCAAAGTCGCGTCGATCGGCGGGCGCAACAGACGGTCGGGCGGCGCGAAGCGCCGCGGTGTGACTGCGGCGGTACCGGTCCCGGCGGCCGGGAGACACCGAACCGCTAAAGAACGGGCGGTCCCGCAGTGATGGTAATGACGACGCTCGGTACGGCCCAGGCGGCTCCCGGCGAGACGGACACGGGGCGCCTGCCGGTCGGCGAGACGCGGGACGGGACCGAGGTGGGCCTCCCGGTCGCGGTCATCAACGGCGCCGACGACGGCGACACGCTCTACGTGCAGGCGGCCAGCGACGGCGACGAACTCAACGGCGTCGGCGTCGTCCAGCGGGTCGTCCCGCAGCTCGACCCCGCCGAGCTGTCCGGGACGGTCCTCGTCGTCGGGGTCGTCAACTACCACGCCTTCCAGGTGGCCGAACACCGCAACCCCATCGACGACACCAAGACCAACCGCGCCTACCCCGGCGACGAGACGGGCACCTCCACCGAACGCATCGCCGCCGCCACCTTCGAGGCCGCCCGCCGCGCCGACCTGATCCTCGACCTGCACCAGGGGTCGACCTCCCGGATGATCGACGAGTGCCGCGTCCGCTGTGGCCCACGGCACCGCCTCCACGACGCCTGCCTCGAACTCGCGAAGGTCTTCGACTGCGGCTACGTCTTAGACCAGAAGGGCCCCGACGGCCAGCTGGCCCGCGCGGCCCCCGACGAGGGCATCCCCACCATCGACCCCGAGTTGGGGGGGTGCGTGGGCTGGAACGAGGAGTCCATCCAGGCCGGCGTCGAGGGCGTGTTCAACGTCCTCTCGTACTACGGGTTCGCCGACGGCTCGGTGGACCTCTCGCCGCAGACCCGCGCCAGCGGCTTCGAGCAGTACGGCGCCCCGGCCGGCGGCCTCGTCTCCATGCAGGCGGAACTCGGCCAGCGGGTCTCCCGCGGCGACACCCTCTTCGAGGTCACCGACACCTTCGGCGGCGTCAAGGAGACCGTCACCGCCGACTCCTCCGGCGTCTTCTGGCGCGCCCGCCGGCTCCCCCAGGTCGCCACCGGCGAGTACGTCTGTTCGGTCGGGACCGACGTGGACAGCTACTAGACCATCTTTTTCCCACCGGGGTTTCCTCGGCGCGCGGAGCGCGCCTGCGGGAACCCCGGCGGGAAAAACATGGGTGAAAAAGCCGGAATCTCGCTTCGCTCGATTCCGGTGAACCGGCGCTCCGCGCCGGATGCTTGCCCGCACCGCCTCCGCTACCGCCCCGGTTCCGCCCACCGCTCCCACGTCTCGACGGTGAAGTGCTCGTACTCGTCGGTCTCGACCAGCCGCCAGTCGGCCTCCTCCCACTCGGGGTAGTAGGTGTCGCCCTCGTACTCGCCGGGAACCCGTGTCAGGACCATCCGGTCGAGGTGGGGCTGGAAGAGCGCATAGATGCCGGCTCCCCCCAGCACGTAGGCGCGCTCGGCGCCCAGCGATTCGAGAATCTCGACGGCCTCCGCGACGGTCGAGGCGTGATACGCGTTCTCCCGGTCGTACTCCCGTTCGGAGCGGCTGAGGACGACGTACGCCGACCCGGGCGGGTCCGAGAACATCTCGTAGGTGCGCCGCCCGTAGATAGTCGGGTGGCCGGCGACGCGTGCGCGGTACTGCTCCGTGTCCGCGGGGAGGTCCCAGGGCACCTCGTCGTCGTCGCCGATGACGCCGTTCTCGGCGACCGCCGCGACCGATATCAGGTCCATGGGGCGAGTTGGAACGGGATCGGCTTAATCGCCCGCCTCCGCGTCGGCCTCGGCGCTCCCGTCGCCGCCGCTCGCGCTCCCCCGCTCGTCCATCATCGCGGCGGCCTTCGCCGCCCAGTCGCCGCGGGCGAACCCCCAGGTGACGACCGCGAGCGCCCAGAACTGCTGGAGCACGACCGCGGCGTAGATGCCGGGAACGCCCCACCCGAGGACCACGCTGGCGAGGTAGCCGAACCCGAGCAGGAAGCCGAACATCCCGGTCGTCCGCGCGACGAAGGGGGTCCGGGTGTCGCTACCGCCCTGGAGCGCCCCCGAGATGGCGAGGTAGGCGCCGATCGCCGGGACTGCGATTGCGTACGCACGGGCGAACCCGACCGCATAGTCCGCGGTCGGCGGGTCGCTCGTGAACAGGGAGACGAGCCAGTCGGCGCCGAGAAAGAGCGCGACAGCGATGGCGCCCATCGTCAGGACCGCGAGGGCGGTCGTCGCCCACCCCTGGAAGCGCGCGGCGGCTACGTCGCCCTCGCCCAGCGACTGCCCGACGACGACGCTGGCGGCGGTGTGGTAGGCCCGCCCCAGCGGCGAGGTGACCTGCTGGTACATCCGCCGGCCGATCTGGTAGGCGGCGTTCACGTCCGTCCCGAACGTCAGCAGCAGCGCGTTGAACGGGAACTCCGCGAGCGTCGTCGCCAGCCCCTCCCCGATCCGGGGGGCGCTGACGGCCAGCAGTTGCCTGGCGATGACGAGGTCGCGGGGCCGGGCGAACGACGCCTCGGTCCGGTCGCTCCAGATGGCGACGGAGAGGACGCCCGCGGTGAACACGTTGCCGACCGCGGTCGCGATCCCGACGCCGACGATGGCGAGCCGGGGCGCGCCGAACAGCCCGAGCCCCAGCACGAGCGAGCCCGCGATGTTGAGCATCGAGGAGGTCACGTCGACGTACATCGGCGTCCGGGTGTCACCGGTGCCCTGGAGCGCCCGCGCGGCGACCAGCGCGACGTGTCGGGCCGGCGCGCTCGCGAAGACGATCGCGAGGTAGGTCCCGCCCATCGAGGCCACGTCCGCGGGCGCGCCGAGCAGCGCGATGGCCTGCTCGCCGAAGAGGTATCCGAAGGCGACGAAGGGGACCCCCGAGAGCAGTCCGAGCAGGACGGCCTGGGTGACCGCCTGGTCGCGGTTCTCGACGGCGGCGTCGCCGGTGTCCTGGCTGGACAGCGCGATGGCGCCGCTGCCGAGGCCGAGGCCGATCCGCAGCGGGAAGCGGGCGTAGAGATCCGCGAGGCCGACCGCCGCGACCGCCGCCGGCGAAAAGAGTCCGGTGACGACCACGTCGGTCGTCCGCATGAGCGTGCGGAAGACGTGCTGGACCATCATCGGCCACGACAGCGAGAGGACTCGCCGCCAGACCGCCAGCACGCGCTCGCGGGCGCTCGCCGCCGACATTGCCCGTGCTCCGGACTCGTCCGGATTCAAGCTATCGATGGCCGGTGCCGTCGGTGGGATCCGCGACCGTCGGGGCCCATACCACCGCAACGCCGATACGGCTCGCCGGCCATCCACCCGCCCATGGACGTGTTCGTCTACGGGACGCTCACCGATCCCGAGCGCGCTCGCGCGGTCCTCGACGACTTCGAGTTCCGCGGGTCGGCCGTGCTGGACGGGCTCCACCGCGTCGACGGGGCGTACCCGACGCTCGCCCCCGGCGGATCCGGCGAGGGCCGGATCCTCCGGACGGACGACATCGCGGCGCTCGACCGCTACGAGGGGGTCGATTCGGGGCTGTACGTCCGCGTGTCGGTACCGCTGGCGGACGAGGGAGCGGACAGCGACGGGAGCGGCGAGGACGCGACCGTCGAAACCTACGTCGGCGACCCCCAGCGGCTGGACGCGCCCGCCGAATGGCCCGGCGAGGAGGGGCTCGCCGAGCGCGTTCGGTCCTACGTCCGTGAGGAGGACGCCGTCGTCCGACCGCAGCGCGGCACGTTCGGTGATTTCGACGTGTACGAGGGGGACGAACCGACCGACGTGACCGCGGATCACGACGAGTGGGGGCTGGAGTAGACGCCGCGAGCGCGGCACTCGACGCGACGGATCCGACCCCTCCGGATTCCCGCGGTTTCACTTTCACTCCGGGTGGCTCGGGTTCAAGTACCATCGCGCGGTAGTCGGCGGTGTCACACGCTCTTTCCCCCACATCTAACTCCCGTCGAGCGGTAGCTGTGGTATGATCGAACTCGCGGACGTGCTCGACGCGCGCGAGCGGGTCGCGGCGACCGCCCGGCACACGCCGCTGGACTACTCGCACACGTTCTCGGCCATGACCGGCGCCGACGTGCACCTGAAACTGGAGACGTTCCAGCGGACCGGCTCGTTCAAGATCCGCGGCGCGACCAACAAGATCGCGACGCTCTCCGACGACGAGCAGGACGCCGGCGTCGTCACCGCCTCGGCCGGCAACCACGCCCAGGGCGTCGCGCTCGCGGCCACCCGCATCGGCGTCGACTCGAAGATCGTGATGCCCGAGCACGCCCCCGTCTCGAAGGTCAAGGCCACCCGCAACTACGGCGCGGAGGTCGTCCTCCACGGCGCGGACTACGACGAGGCGGCCCAGCGGGCCCACGAGATCGAGCGCGACGAGGGCCGCGTCTACGTCCACGCCTTCGACGACCCGATGGTGATGGCCGGCCAGGGTACCATCGGCCTGGAGATCCTCGAAGACCTCCCCGAGGTCGAGACGCTCGTCGTCCCCATCGGCGGCGGCGGCCTCATCAGCGGCATCGCCACCGCGGTCAAGGCGAAAAATCCCGACGCCCGGGTCGTCGGCGTCCAGGCCGAGGGAGCCTCCAGCGTCGCCGACTCCCTGCAGAAGGGCCGGATCGTCGAGCGCGACAGCGTCGACACCATCGCCGACGGCATCGCCACCCGCAAGGTCGGCGAGCGCACCTTCGAGGTGATCCGCGAGCGCGTCGACGAGGTCGTCACCGTCACCGACGACGAGACCGCCGTCGCGCTCACCACGCTGCTGGAGCGGGGCAAGACCCTCGTCGAGGGCGCCGGCGCGGTGCCGCTGGCGGCCCTGCTCGAAGGGAAGTTCGACTACGACGACGACGAGGTGATCGTCCCCTGTCTCTGCGGGGGCAACATCGACCTGAACGTCCTCACCACGGTCATCATGCGCGGGCTCGTCGAGACCGGCCGCTATCTCCGGATACGGACCACGCTCAAGGACCGCCCGGGCGAACTCGAACGGCTCGTCGAGGTCATCAGCGACGCACGCGCGAACATCCACGCCATCGAGCACGACCGCGCCGGCAAGGACGTGGCCATGAACGCCGCCGAGGTGGAACTGGACCTGGAGACGAAGGGGCCCGACCACGCAGACGCGCTGCTGGAAGCGTTGCGCGAGGAAGGCTACGAGGTCGACGTGCTTGTGTAGACCGGCCGAGCGACCGAACGTCTCGGTCACTACGACCCCGACAGCAGGTACTCGACCTCGAACCGCAGCCCGCAACTCGGACACAGCGTCGGCGACGACCCGTCGACCGGGTCCGCGCCGTCGGCGACCGTGCTTCCGGCCGGGAGCGGGACCCCCGTTGCCCCGTCACAGTCCGGGCACGGGACGACCCGTCCGGTGGTTGTCGGGGTCGTCCCCTTCCGACGGCCGTCGGGTGGCGCTGTCATCGGTTCGGATGTCTCCACACGGTGGGAAGGAATGTATACCGACATAGTGGGGTGGTCGTCCGGAGCAGCGACCGTCGGCTCGCCGGTCGGAGACGTGGCGGCTCGGAGTCCCGTGTCGTCACAAGGGGCTCGGAGGGGTAACCATTCGTCATCGCCGCCACGCGGAGCGAGGCCGCGCGAGCGTATGAATCTCCCGTCTCCCGAGCGGGGACAGTGACAAGCGTTTTTCCGCTCGCCCGCCTCGCTCCGGGCATGGATCTCGCCGACATCGAGGCGCTCATCGAGGAGTCGATCCCCGACGCCGACGCCACCGTCTCCCGGGCCCGCGGCGCCGACGACGACGACCACCTCGCCGCAACCGTCGTCTCGCCAGCCTTCGCCGACGAATCGCTCGTGGATCGGCATCAGATGGTCTACGACGCGCTGGGCGACCGCATGACCACGGACATCCACGCGCTGGAGGTCGAGACCTACACGCCCGAGGAACGCGAGTAAGGGGATCCGAGGTTTCCGGTCTGACCGCTACCGCGACTGCCAGCAGTATCGTAGCGCAGAACGGCGTGAAAGCCCCGACGCGCTCGACTCGGGCGTCTCGCTGCGGTCCTCGGCCTTCGGCCTGCGGTCCTTGCGTCGCCGGCCTTCGTCGAGCGCGTCGCCCCTTTCATTCCCGCCCGTTTCGGCTGACCGGCCAGTCTGTGCGGGCGGGAATGAAAGGGGCCGGCCGCTGCGGTTCCGGGGCTCGCTGCGCGCTTCACTCGCTCCGCTCGTTGCAGTGCTTGCGTCGGCCGGGTTCCCGCAGCGGCCGGGGGCTTTCACGCTGTTTGCTGCGGTTGCAGTCGAGACGGTCGCCGTACTAACGACGGAACACCCACCGAGAACTCCGCGTCTCACGACTCAAAGCCGTGGGTACTCGTCGAGCACCCGTTCCAGCTGTTCCGTCGCGTCGCGACAGGCCGCCAGTTCGTCGGCCACCTCCCCGCTCGCCAGTCGCTCGCGCTCCTCGGGCCCCAGCTGGGCGCGGGCCTGCGCGCTGTTCCGGAGGCGCTCGTAGTCCGTCTCTCGGGGCAAGTCCCGCACATCCCGCAGCGCGACCAGCGCGTCCTCCCCGTCCTCGACGCGGTCGGCGAACCGCGCGACGACGCTGGTCAGCTCTCGCGCCCGGAACCGGAGCGTCTCGGCCTCGACCGGGGGCCAGTCGACGGTCAGCGGCTCGGCGTCCAGCCGCCGCAGGTACGTCCGCTGCGTCGAGACGTTGCGCTTCAGCGCCGCCGGGTCGTCGACGTAGTGGTCGAGTTTCGACTGCGAGTACTCCGCGTACTCCAGCAGTTGCCCGACCGACTCCTCGCCGGCGGCGTGGCTCTCGACGTACTCCCGGAGGTCCGCGGGCGGCGACTCGAAGGGCACGAGCGGGTACGCCCCGGTCTTCGCGACGAACGCCAGGAACTCGCGGGCGCTCGCCGACGAGCGGAAGTCGGCGAACGCGTCGCGGACGCGGTCGTTGTAGGTCTCGATGGGGTCGCGCAGCCGGTCGGTCGGGGCGTCGAGGTCGGCGTCACCCAGGCGTTGCAGGTCCTCCAGGTCGTCGATCCGGTCCGCGAAGTCGTCAAGGCGGCGCTCGACGGCGAACCGGGCGTCCTCGTAGCGCTCGCGGGCCTCGTCGCGCTCGTCGATCCGGCGCACGTCCTCGCGGACGGGCTCCAGCGCCGAGCGGACCTTCGCCCAGTCCGAGTCGGTGAGCCGGCGCTGCTGGAGCAGGTCGTCGACCTCCTCGAAGACCTCCTGGTGGCGGATGTCGTCGGGCATCTCCTCGACGACGGCGGCGATCTGGCTCTGGAACTCGATGAACGTCTTGAAGTCGCCGTCGCCGGTCACCTCCTCCTCGTAGCGGTCGAAGAGCCGGGTGAGGTCGTCGTACGTGTCGGCGACGGTCCGGAGTTCGGACTCCCCGACCTCGTCGACGCGCTCGCGGGCGCGCTGGAGGGCGTCGCGAGCCTCCCGCAGGTCGGCGACGAGGTCGTCGGCGACGGCGCGGGGGTCGTCGGCCGGGGACTGGGCGGCGTCGCTCATCTCACTCGTAGACTTCGTCGGGGTCGAAGACCTGTTCGCCGACGGTCTCGCCGTCGACCGTGCGGTAGAAACACGACTCGTAGCCGGTGTGGCAGGCCCCGCCCGTCTGGTCGACGAGATACAGGAGGGCGTCGCCGTCGCAGTCGACGCGGATCTCCTCGATCTCCTGGACGTGGCCGCTGGAGCCGCCCTTCTGCCAGAGCTCCTCGCGGCTGCGCGAGTAGTAGTGGGCCAGCCCCGTCTCGCGGGTGCGCTCGACCGCCTCGGGGGTGACGTACGCGAGCATGAGCACCTCGCCCGAGTCGGCGTCCTGCGCGACCGCGGGGAGGCGCTCGTTCTCGTCGAACGCCAGGTCGATGTCGCTCATACCCCACCTGGGTCCGACCGTCGAATAGGTCTTTTGTCGTCGGCGAAGCCCCCGAGCCGTGGACGGACCGACCGTCACGGTGCGGTCGGCGCGCGCTGGAGCGCGCGTTCATGCGCGCGACGACACCGCGCGAGGGATTCGCGACTCGCGTGTCGCGAATCGGCTGGGGAGGCTCGTGGCCGTCTGCGGTGCTGTGCGGGGCGGTCTGGGGTGCCGTGCTGTGCTGTCCTGGCGGACTGAAAGGGCGAGGCGCGCTCGCGCTTGCCTGGTCGCCTGAGCGGGCACTATCCGCGCGGTGCGAGGCGCTCGCGCCTCGAAGCGAACGGCTGTGTCGTGAGCGGGCGGTGCGGAGAGCGCGGATATCTCGCTTGGTTCGAGAGAGCGAAGCTCTCTCGTCATCCCGAAAATCTTCGATTTTCGGAGACAGCGACCGCGAGCGCGCTGAGGGCTTTCATCGCTTGCTATCGTCTGTGGTCGATCCAACTCCTAGGGAACGCGGCGAGGGCTTTCATCACTCGCTGTCGAGTGCAGTAGAGACGACAGCTAGCGAGCGCACCGAAAGCGTTCAGCGCTCGTCGACGATCGCAGTCGCTGTTGTCTCCCAAAGCAGCGCGAATCGAACAAACCGTTCCGGGAGAGCGACCACACTTATGACGGACGGGGGACAACCGACGGGCGATGATCGGATCCGTCCGGCGGTTCCTCGCGGCACTGGCCGAGGAAGACTCCCGGACGAAGGCCTTCCTGCTGTGGAACGCGAGCAATACCGTCGTCGCGGTCGGGCTGCTCGTCGGCGCGTTCGCCCTGTTGGTCGTGACTTCGGCGCCCGGGTTCCAGCGCGGGGTCCTGCTCGCCTACATCACCGTCGCCGTCCTGTGGCTCGTCTCCATCTTCACCATCGGACCGCTCTACGAACGGCTCGTCCCCGAGGAGTAGCGCGGACAGCCCGTGCAAGCGCCCATTCACACGACCATAGAGACGAGCTGGAAGAAGAGGTCGCCGTAGACGAGGCTGACGACGAGGGCGACGAACATGGGGACGATGAACGGCATCCCCGGGGAGATCCACACCACGTCCTCCTCGGCGAGCACGTCGAGGCCGTCGCGCAGCCCCTCGGGGGTCGTCCCGTAGGCCGACCCCTCGATGTCGTCGAGGAACGCCCCCGCGCCCCAGGGGTCGTCGTAGTCGCCACCCCCGTCGGCGGCCGGCTCGCCGTCGTCGCGCCCGTCGGCGGCCGGCTCGCCGTCGTCGCGCCCGTCGGCAGCCGGCCCGTCGCCACCGCTCGCTTCGCTCCCCCGGCCGCCGCCCGCGGTCGTTCCGCCGTCGCCTTCGGCCGCCCCGCCGTCGCCCTCGGTCGCGAGTGCACCGCTCTCGGGGATTGACCCGTCGCCGGGCGGGTTCGGGTCGTCGGGGAGGCTCGCGGGGTCGCGGTACCGCTCCGGGTTCTCGCGGAGGGCGGCCAGCGTCGTCCCGCGCCAGCGCAGGTACATCCGGAGGGCGTCCAGGTCGAGGCCGCCGCGGGTGAAGCCGTCGGGCGTCTGGAGCAGCGAGCCGTACTCGGCGGTCGCCGCTTCGGCGCGGATCGGCTTGCCGATGAACATGATCGGGGCGAGGTGGCCCGAGACGGCGTTGCGCAGCGTGACGGCGACGGGGTAGGCGGCGCCGACCAGCACCGTGTTCGAGAGGACGGTCAGCGAGAAGACGCCGACGGTCGTCCGGGTCAGCGGCAGCGACTCGGCGGGAAAGTAGTAGGTCGGAAAGGTCGGGAAGAGGACGGCGAGGACGATCAGCGCCTTCGCGTCGGCGCCGCCGAAGCCGCCGAACCAGTAGAAGAGGTAGCCGATCGAGCCGACCATCCCCAGCGAGAGCGCGACGCGGAGGTAGAACCGCTCGCGGGCGACGATCCCCCCGGGGAGGTCGCCGGCCGACACCCGCGAGACGTCCCAGGCGAGCAGGGCGATCCCCAGCAGGGCCAGCGGCAGCCACGTGGCGTTGGGCACTCGCCGGGTGCGGATGTCCCGGTAGGCGGCCCAGGCGAAGACGGGGACGGCCGCCAGCCGCAGCAGGTCCGGCGGCGAGCTCTCCGTCAGGACGGTTCCCAGCCAGTCGAGCACGACCGAACCAGCGCGCCGGCGGCAATTAGTGGTTTCGACGGCGACGGACCGCGACCGGGGACGGCCGCCGGGCCCCGACGGGACGGTCACCCGGCCGCGAACCGACGGCGCGGCCGCTGGGGCGGCGGAGAGTGGGGGCGAGTCGCCCCGCCCAGAAGCGTCGGACCGGCGCGATTATATGACGCGGTTCTGCAGGTAGTCGAGGTGCTTGGCGTTGTAGACGATCTTGACCTCGTCGGTGGCGGCGCTACCGATGCAGGTCAGGCGGACGTTCTTCTCCTCGACCTCCTCGTCGGAGAGGATCTGCTGCATGTCCATGTCGATGTCGCCCTCGACGGCAATGGCGGCACAGTTGGCACACGCGCCGGCGCGACACGAGAAGGGCCAGTCGTAGCCCTGGGCCTCGGCGGCCTCGAGGATGTACTCGCCTTCGTTGACCTCGAGTGTGCCGTAGTCCTCGTCGTCGAGGTCGGCCTCCGCGGCCTTCTCGAAGGTCTCGTCGTCGTACATGTCCCAACCCTTGTCGTCCAGTACTTCGTAATTCAGGTACTCTACGGTGGGCATCACTTGCCAAGTTCGCCCCCCTGACTGTTAGACCTTGCTGTTCGTCGCACCGTTTCGCGGCCGCGATCGCAATATCTGCCGGCCGTGGGGCCCCGTTGCTGGACGTACGTCCGAACGTGTTCCGACCGGGGCGGACCGGTGCACAGGGGAGCGAGCCGGCCGACGGGAAGACGAACCGGGCCGGTCTACAGGGGGACGAACCGGAAGAGGAGGAACGACGCGACGGTCGCGATCCCGGGGACGACGTTCTGGAGGAAGATGACCCGGGCGGTCGTCTCGGGTTCGAACAGATCCGCGGCCCGCGGGATGTCCTCGCTCTCCTCGTCGCCGATGGCCGGCGAGTCGGTCTGCTCGGGCGTCCCGCCCTCGCCGCCGACGGTGGGGGCGTCGGGCGCGTCGGCGGCCAGGGCGCCGACCGAGACCTCCGGGGCGTCGCCCTTCCGGGCCTCGGAGAGCGTGACCGTCCGGGTCGCGCGGCCCCAGCCGAGCCCGACGATGCTCATCGTCGCGATGATGACGAAGCTCGCGGGCACGCCCAGCGCCGAGAGGCCGGTGACGATGGTCGAGCTGACCGCGGCGACGACTAAGGCCGCCAAAAGCGGCAGGTCGGTCAGGTCGTTGCCGACGGTGTCCATCGTCCGGCGGGCGATGGTGAAGGCGCCGAGGCCGATGGCGCCCCCGCCGAGCAGGATGGCGGGGTTCATCCCGACGGACTCGCTGCCGACCAGCGGCGCGACCGCGTTGGCGACGTTCGAGGCGCCCGCGGAGAAGGCCATGTAACAGCCGATACCGACGACCGAGAGCGTCCCGACGAACTCCCGGCGGGTCGTGTTCGGCCCCAGCACCGGCCGCGGGAGCCCGCCCGAGCGGTCGACGACCAGTAGCGCCCCCTCGGTCTGGGTGACGGCGAACCACTCGACGAGCCGCGGGTAGTAGTAGCGGCCGACGACGGCGCTGACCCAGAACGCCAGCACCGGCGAGACGAGCCACCAGGTGACGATCTGGCCCATCTCCGCCCAGTTGAGCGTCCCGCGGGCCAGCCCCAGCCCCGCCATCGCGCCGACGGCGGTCATCGACGTGGAGGCGGGGACGCCGGCGACGTTCGAGAGGAACAGCGCCAGCCCGATGAAAAAGAGGACGCCGATGCTGATCTCAAGGGTGAACGTCGTCGTGACGATGTCGCTGCCGAGCGTGTCGACCACCTCGCGGCCGACGGTCCAGCCGCCAAGCAGCGCGAACACCGTCATCAGCCCCGCCGCCGTCACCTTCGAGATCGTGTCGCTGCCGACCGCCGGGCCGAACGCCACGCCCGTCGAGGAACCCCCGATGTTGAACCCGACGAAGACGGCGACGGCGAGCCCGACGAGGAGGAGGGCCTCGACCATACCGATCCCCTGACCCACCGGCGAATAAAATCTACCGACAGCGAACGGTATCGCGCGCCGGCCGGGCCGGCGGCCGCCGACGGGAGCGAACCCGACCGGTCGAGCGCGGGACGCGGTCGGCTGGGCGGCCGCCCGTCTACGGTGACCCGGCGTCGTCGGCGTCGAGTCGTCCGACCGTCTCCCCGATCTCGCGGACCATCTCGACCTGCTGCTCGCTGGCTGCGGCCACGTCCGACACCTCCGCGGAGACCTCCTCGGCGCGGTCGACCAGGTCGTCGAGCATACTCGCGACCTCCTCGGCGCTGGCGGCCTGGTCGTCGGTGGCCTCGGCCACCTCGGCGATCCCCTGGGCGGCCTCGGCGACGGCGTCGACGATGTCGTCGAGGTTCTCCATCGCCGCCTCGACGCGGTCGATCCCCTCGTCGACCCGCTGGGTCGTCGTCGCGAGGCTGTCGACCGTCTCGTCGGCGTCCGCCTGGATCTCCGCGACCATCCGCTCGATCTCGCCGGCCCGCTCCTGGGACTCAGTCGCCAGCGACTTCACCTCGTCGGCGACGACGGCGAACCCCGAGCCCGCTTCGCCCGCACGGGCCGCCTCGATGGAGGCGTTCAGCGCGAGAATGTTCGTCTGGTCGGCGATGTCGTTTATCACCTCGACGGCTTCGTCGATCTCCCCGATCCGGGTCTGCAGCGCGTCGACGTCGTCGGCCACGTCGTCGACGGCCTCACCGACATCGCCCATCACCTCGACCGCCCCGTCGGCCTCGTCGCGACCGTCCTCGGCCAGCGACCGCGCCCTGGCGCTCGTCGTCTCGACCTCGTCGGCGGTCGCCGCCACCTCCTCGACCGTCGCGCTCATCCGCGAGACTTCACCCGCGATCTCGTCGATCCGGCCGACTTGCTCGTCGGTCAGGTCAGACATCTCACCGGCGCTGTCGGCGATGTCCCGGGACGCATCGAGCAGCTCGTCGACCGGCTCCTCGATGTCGGCTTTGACCTGTTCCTGGAGACGTTCGCGGTGCTGGATCTCGTCCTGGAGCCGCTCGTTGTACGAGTGGATGTAGGTGTCCGCGACCACCTGCATGTCGAGGTTTATGATCCGCAGCACCGACAGCACCTCGTCCATCCCCGCCTCGACCTCCGACTCGACGACCTGCTCGACCGCGTCCATGTCGACGGACGGGTCCGCTGGTCCCGGACCATCGTCGGCCGGTTCGCCCGACGAGTCCAGGGCGTCGTCGGTCTCGGCGTCCCCGGTAGCGACGCCGCCGTCGGTCGCGGTGCCGGTGAGTTCCGCCCGGAGCGAATCGAGGAGGTTCTCCTGCAGTCGCTCCCGGAGCAGGTCCAGGACGAGGTCGTAGTAGACGCCGTACTGGCCGATGTAGTGTTTCATCGGCATCTCCAGCACGTCGTGGATCTTGCCGATCCGCGCGCGGTTGGCGAAGTACTCCTCACCGTAGTCCCCACCCGCGAGCGTCGCGAAATACGCCGACTGCGTGCGCTTGAGCTGTTCGACGGTCTTCGGCGACCGGTCGAAGACGGCGGTGGTCTCCTCGTGGCCGGTGAGGTTGTCGTAGAAGTCCTCCGCTATCCGGTCGGCGTTCTCGGCGAACAGCGGTTCGAGCGACGCGAGCCGCTCGGCGTCGGCCTCGTCGAAGCCGATGAACCGCTTGCGCCAGGCGATCTCCTCGCTGTCGAGCCCGATACCGGCCAGGAGCGAATCAAGGTCGACTTCCGAGTTCAGTCCGCCACGGCCGAATTCGTCAGCGTAGTCGTTCATCAGTAGATACCCGAATATGTACGCGACCGTTCCCCGCTGGTGTCCTTAACACTACCCACCGAGTTTTCGCGCGTGATACTGCCATCGGGCGATTCGAGGGAGCAGTCGCGCGTCGACGCCGGCGACCGACACGCTTTCGCCCCCCGCTCGCCCACGGACGGGTATGTTCCCGGAGTTCGAGGTCGTCCCGGCGGTCGACGTGCAGGACGGGCAGGTCGTCCAGCTGGTCGGCGGCGAGCGCGACAGCGGGACGGCGTACGGCGACCCCGTCGAGGCCGCCGAGGGGTGGGTCGAGCAGGGCGCCCGCACCCTCCACCTCGTCGATCTGGACGGTGCCTTCGAGGGCGAGCGCGAGAACGCCGACGCGATCCAGTCGGTGGTCGACGCCGTCGACGTCGAGACCCAGCTCGGCGGCGGCATCCGCACCGTCGACGACGCCACGAGCCTGCTGGCGGCGGGCGTCGACCATGTGATCCTCGGCACCGCCGCGGTCGAGAACCCCGACATCGTCGCCGAGATCAGCGAGGAGTACCCGGAGAGCGTCCTCGTCAGCCTCGACGCGAAGGACGGCGAGGTCGTCGTCGCCGGGTGGACGGAGGGAACGGGGCTGGACCCCGCCGAGGCCGCCGCGCGCTACGAGGAGCTCGGCGCCGGCGGGATCCTCTTCACCGACGTGGACGTGGAAGGGCAACTGGAAGGGGTCCGGACCGAGCCCGTCGAGCGGGTGGTCGAGGCGGTCGACATCCCGGTGGTCGCCAGCGGCGGGGTCGCGACGCTCTCCGACGTGCGCGCGCTCGAGGACGCGGGGGCGGCAGCCGTCGTCGTCGGGAGCGCGCTCTACGAGGGCGAGTTCACACTGGCAGAGGCGCTTGACGCGGTCTGAGCGGTCGACTGCACCGCAGCTACGCTGCCCGAAGCGTGACCCGCCGGGCGGCGAAGTCCTCGAAGTAGGGGTCGAAGCCCGGCGAGTCGCCGCCGACGCTGACCGGACCGCTGTCGGTCTCGACCACGAGGGCGTTCTCGACGGGGAAGGAGCTGGTGACCGGCGGGACCAGCGTCTGGTTGGCCTCCCGGACGGGGACGCCCTCGAAGTCGAGTTCGTGGTCGCCGCCGGTGTCGGCGACGGTCAGGTCCGCGACGAGGTCGCGGTCGGCCGCCAGGTACTGGGCGGCGGTCGTGACGCCGTTGCGGAAGTACTCGAAGGTGGCCGGCAACTCGGGCGGGTCGGCGACGTGGCGGGCCTCGCCCATCGGCCAGACGTTGCTGACCATGTTGCCGTAGAAGCCGTTGGCGACCTCCGGCTGGCCGACGGTGACGGCGTACTCGTCGCCGTGGCGGCCCGTCAGCACGCCGTGGGAGCCGACGAGGCCGGCGCGGGCGTCCCGGAGGACGAACACCTGCGGGCGGGCCTCCCACGTCCGGACGACGTGGGCGTACCGGCCGAAGTCGTCGACGGCGTCGGCGACCACGTCCGTGTCGGGCGCCAGGAGCAGACAGTAGACGAAGACGCCGCGGTCGACCGCCGCGGCCATCGCGTCCCTGACGCTGGCGAAGGCCGTCGCGGGGACGACGACGAACGCCTCGTGGGTCGCGTCCGCGAGGAAGCGCTCGGCGCGGCGCTCGACGGTCCGCCGCGAGCGCACCACCTCGAAGCCCACGTCGGCCGCGGCCGGCTCGCTGTACACGTCCGCGATGGCCGACTGCAGGTCAGACACCCGCGTCGACAGGTCAGCGACGGCCTCCGCGGCCGGCCGCGCGCGCAGCACGGTCGGGCTCGCGCCCTCGTCGACGGTGACCAGCCCGCGGTCGACCAGGGCCTCCGCCACGTCGTAGACGTACCCCTGTGACACGTCCGCCGCGGCCGCCACGTCGCCCGTCGTCGCCTCCCCCCGCCGGAGCACCGCCAGGTAGGTCTCCACCTCCGTCGCCGACAGCCCGAACGCCTCCAGGTGCTCGCTGATCCGCGTCTCGCTCATCTTCGATGATTCTTGGACTGTCTACAAAAACGTTTTCCGGATCGAACGGGGAGGGAGGGGTATGTATCCGAGGAGCGAGCGGCACGGACCGCGACCGGGGAGGCGCGCCCGGTGAGCGGGTCGACGCCGGACGGCGACGGGACTGGCGGCGCGCCCGCGGACGGCGGCACACCTCCCGGCGGCGACGGCGACAGCGACGGCCCGACCGGGACGGACGCCCGCAACCGCCGGCTGTGGACGGCGGCCATCTTCCTGACGATGGCGTGTACGGGGGCCGTGATGCAGATCCGCGGCGCGGTGTTGCCGACCCTGGAGACCTTCTTCACCGTGCCCGAGTGGCAGCTGGGGCTCGTCGCGCCGGCGGGGACGGTCGGCTACCTGCTGGTCATCCTCGCCGTCGGGTCGAGCGCGGGCCGGGTCGACGCGCGGCGGTTCATCGCCGGCGGCGCCGCCCTCGCCGGGGGCGCGCTGCTCGCGATGGGGCTGGCGCCCTCGTTCCCGCTGTTTCTCGCCGCGCTGGTCGTCCAGGGGGCGGCCGTCGGGGTCTTCCGCGCGCTCGACCGCCCGCTGCTCAGCCACTTCTACCCGAGCCAGCGCGGGCGCGTCTACAACCGCTACGACGGCACCTGGGCGGTCGGCGCGGCACTGGGCCCGCTGGCGGTCGTCCTCGCGCTGCGGGCCGGGTCGTGGCGGCTCGTCTACGGCGCGGTCGGGTTCGCCGTGCTCGCGCTCGCGCTCGTCTTCCGGTCGCTCCGCTCCCCCGCGGTCGAGTCCGACGAGGAGCCGCTCACCCGCGCGGACCTGGCCGAGCTGGTCCGCCGGCCGGAGGTGCTCGCGCTGCTGGCCGCCCTCTTCTTCGTGACCGGCGTCGAGGGCGGACTGTTCACCTGGTTACCCTACTACGCGCAGTCGGCACTGCCCGACGCCTGGGCGGAGCTGACGCTGACGGCGATGCTCGTCGCGTACGTCCCCGGCCGGTTCGTCTGCGGTGCGCTGACCGACCGGCTGGGGGCGCTGACCCTGCTCGTCGGCGTGCTCGGGCTGCTCGTCCCCGCGTTCGCGTTCACGTTCTTCGTCGCCGACGGCCTCGCCGTGCTGGCCGGCGTCGTCGCCATCGGCCTGCTGATCTCGGGCGTGTTCCCGACGATGATGGCCTACGCGACCGACGCCGTCCCCGAGCACAGCGGCCCCGTCAACGCCCTGGCGTCGGCGGTCTCGTCGGTCTCGGTCGGGGGCGTGCCCGCGCTGATGGGCGTCGTCGTCGGCGGCGCCGACGCCGCGACCGCGATGCGGTTGCTCGTCGCGCCGCTGGTGGCCGCGCTGGGCGTGGTCGTGCTGGCGCGGCTCGCCGAGCGACGCCGGACCGCGCGGGCCGCGGGCGGCTCGGCGCCGGTCGACGACTGAAGCGTCAGCGGGGACTGGTCCGACGACCGGACGACAGCGCCGGGAGGAGGAGGGCGGCGGCGCTGACGGCGGCCACGCCGGCGGCGAGCCGGCCCGCGTCGCCGGCGGCGAAGATGACGGCGCCGGCGAGGACCCCCGACAGGGCGACCAGTTCGTGCGTCCAGTGTCGGTCCACGATCCTGTCATCGAAGCAACCCGAAATAAAACCCGGGCAGACGCGCGTCTGACGCGCGGCGGACGGGCCGCCGTCGGGCGGCCGACGGTCGCGGGGGACGGCGAATATCGGGGCCGCCGGCCGGAGCGCCGCTCGAACGAACACAACGGCCAAATAGACGGGCGCGCTTGGTCGACGTATGACCGAGCGGACGGCGGCGGTGACCCGGGAGACCGCCGAGACGGCGATCGAGGTGACCCTCGACGTGGACGGCGACGGCGACGCGACCGTCGACACGGGGATCGGCTTCTTCGACCACATGCTGGAGTCGTTCGCCACCCACGGCCTGTTCGACCTGACCGTGCAGTGCGACGGCGACCTGGAGATCGACGACCACCACACCGTCGAGGACGTGGCCATCACCCTCGGCGAGGCCTTCACCGAGGCACTGGGCGACAAGCGCGGTATCCGCCGGTTCGCCGACCGGAAGGTCCCGCTCGACGAGGCCGTCGCCAGCGTCGTCGTCGACGTGAGCGGCCGCCCCTACTTCGCGTTCGACGGCGCGTTCTCCCAGAGCGAGGTCGGCGGGATGACCAGCCACATGGCACAGCACTTCTGTCGGTCGCTGGCCACGAACGCCGGGCTGACGCTGCACGCCGGCGTCGACGGCGAGAACGCCCACCACGAGGTCGAGGCGCTGTTCAAGGGGCTGGCCCGCGCGCTCGACGACGCCACCCGGATCGACGAGCGCCGGACGGACGTGGCCAGCACGAAGGGCGAACTATAGATGCACGAGGAGCGCGATTCCGCCGACCGCGCCGACGGAACGGCCCCCGAACTGCGAGCGGACGGCGGCGACCCCGCGGTGCGGACGGACGGCGGAACCCCCGACGAGGAGGCCACCTTCGACGCGATCATGGAGAAGTTCGCCGACTCGCCCAGCCAGCAGGCGGTCATCCGGCTGTTGCTCGAACGGGGCTTCTCCGTCAACGACGAGGGACGAGTCGTCTCGGGCGGCATCGAGATCCCCAACACCGGCATCGCACGCGAGGTCGACGTGGACCGCCGCGTCGTCGACGCCACCACCGACGCGATCCTCGACGACGACCAGTTGCGGCGGATCTTCCAGAACATCTCCGCCATCCCGAGCCTGATGGACCTCGCACCCGTCCTCGACCTCTCGGCGCTTGCCATCACGGTGCGGGACGCCGAGGAGACGGGCATCGTCGCGACCGTCACCGGCGCCATCGCCGACCGCGGGATCTCCATCCGCCAGACCATCAGCGAGGACCCCGAGTTCACCGACGAGCCGAAGCTGTACGTCATCACCGACGGCGAGATTCCGGGGGACCTGCTGACTGAGATCCGCGCCATGGAGTTCGTCCACAGCATCGAGCTGCGGTGAGCTTTTGCCGCACCCGGCCGTCGTTCCCGCCGTGAGCGACTCGCCCCCGCTCCGACACCTCGACGCCTCGCCGATAGCCGCGGTCGCCGGCGTCGTCTTCCTGGCCGCTATCGCGGTGTCGACGGCCCTCGGGACGGGCCTCCCGCCGGAGGCGGCCCTGGCCGTCGTCGTCGCAGGGCTGGCTGTCGTCGCAGTCGGCCTCGTCCGCGGGTGGCGGTGACCCGGAGCGACCGACAGAACGGAGCGATCGGCAGGTTCCTGTCGCCGGCGTCCGGAGTACCGGCGTGACCGAGGCTCGCATCACCGTCGAGACACCCGACGGCGACCGCCGCACGGTGACCGCCGAGGAGGGCGCGGTCCTCCGCGACGCCCTGCTGGCGGCGGGGCTGTCACCCCACGGCCGCTACGCCCGGCGGGTCAACTGCGGGGGTCGCGGCCTCTGTGCGACCTGCGGCGTCCGCCTGGTCGACGCGCCCGACCCCGACCACTGGCACGACGACCTGGCGGACCGCTTCGGCTACCCCAGACTCTCCTGTCAGTTACGCGTCCGCGACGGGATGACGGTGAAACTGCTCGACAAGCGGGTGTGGGGCGAGCGGCTGTCCGGCGGGGAGTAGCGCAAGCGCTTTTCGCCTCCCGCCGGAAGCCAGCGGTGTGAGCCAGCGCGAGCCCTACCGGACGGTCGCCGGCCGCGGCGAGGCGCGCTTCGAGGTACGCGGCTCGGAGTTCATCGGTCACGTCGCGCCCGCCCGGACGGTCGAGGCCGCCGAGGACTTCGTCGCCGAGGTCCGCGAGGAGTACGCCGACGCGACCCACAACGTGCCGGCCTACCGCGTCCGCGCGGACCCCTTTCGCGAGTGGGCCAGCGACGACGGCGAGCCCTCCGGGTCGGCGGGCGACCCCGCGCTGAACGTCCTCCAGCAGGAGGAGGTCGAGAACGTCGTCGCCGTCGTCACCCGCTACTACGGCGGGACGAACCTCGGCGTCGGCGGGCTGGCGCGGGCGTACTCCCGCGCGGTGAAAGACGGGCTCGACGCCGCCGGGACGACCACCGAGCGCCCTCACGAGACGTTCGCGGTCGCCGTCGACTACGACGACTCCGGCACCGTCCGCGGTATCCTGGAGAGCGAGGGCGTCGAGTTCGACGCCGACTACGCCGAACGGGTCGCCTTCGACGTGCGCGTCCCGGTCGAGGACGGGGCCCCGCTCCGCGACCGCATCCGCAGCGCCACCAGCGGCCGCGCCGAGATCGACCGGTGACCGGCGGCCGGGCCGTTCGTCGATTCCGGCGGTCGGCCCGGCCGCCGTCGCCGGCGGTCAGTTCCGGGGACCGTCGACGTGGAACACCGACGCCGACCAGCGGCGCGGATCCGCCGCTCTCGGGCGGATCTCCAGCCGAAACGAAGGGCTTCGGGACGGCGTCACACGGAGAGCGACCGGCGGCCGGTCGCGACCCACCGGGCGCCGGAGGACGGCCGGACCGTCGCGGTCACTCGGAGGGGACCTCGTCGGCGTCGGCCTCGGCCTCGTCGACTTCGGTCGTCTCGTCGGGGTCGTACGCCTCGGTGCGGGTGACCCTGGCCTTCATGATGCGGGTGTTCTCGACGCCCTCGACGGCGATCTCGATGCCGTCGTAGTCGATCTCCTCGCCCTCCTCGACGAGGCGGCCGGCGAGGTTGAAGATGAACCCGGCGATGGTCTCGAACTCCTCGCCCTCGGGGATGTCGATGTCCAGCGCCTCGTTGACCTCCTCGATGTTGACCTCGCCCTTGACGACGATGGTGTCGTCGCCCTCGTACTCGATGGGCTCCTCCTCGCCGCCCTCCAGGATCTCGCCGACGATCTCCTCGGTGAGGTCCTCCATCGTCACGAGCCCCTCGGTGGTGCCGAACTCGTCGATGACGATGACCATGTGTAGCCGCTCCTTGCGCATCTCGGTCAGCAGGTCGTCGACGTTCTTCGACTCGGGGACGTGCAGCGTCGGCTCGATGAGGTCCTCGAGTTCGAGGTCGCCGTCCTCGGTCTCGCCGTAGTTGCGGTCCCGGACCAGGTCGCGGATGTTGACGACGCCGATGACGTTGTCCAGGCTCCCCTCGTAGACGGGCAGGCGCGCGTGGCCGCTGTGGATGCACTGCTCGATGGCCTCGTCGATCGAGGCGTCCGTCGAGATGGCGTCCATGTCCAGCCGCGGCGTCATGACCTCCTTGGCGATGGTGTTGTTGAACCGCAGGGTGCGCTGGAGCATCTCCCGCTCCTCCTCGTCGAGGACGCCCTCGCGCTCGCCGGTCTCGATCATGTCCTGGATCTCCTCGCGGGTGACGTAGGAGGTCTCGATGGCCGAGCGGCCGCCCGTCACCTTGTTGACGATCCGGGTGAGGTAGTCGAAGGTGACGACCAGCGGCAGGAGGACGTACTCCGAGAGCTTCAGCGGGCGCGAGACCCGCAGCGCCCACGACTCGGTGTTCTCGACCGCGTAGGACTTGGGCGCGCTCTCGCCGAACAGCAGGACGATCGCGGTGATCCCGAACGTCGCCGCGGCCACGGCCTGCCCCTGGCTCATGTAGAGGCCGAACAGCCCGGTCGCGATCGACGACATCGCGATGTTGACCAGGTTGTTCCCGACCAGGATCGTCACCAGCAGGCGGTGGGGGTCGGACTTGAGGCTCTTGAGCGTCTCGGCGCCATAGCGGCCGTCCTCGACGAGCGCCTCGATCCGGTGGGACTGCAGCGAGAACAGCGCGATCTCCGAGGAGGAGAAAAACGCCGACAGCCCGATCAACACGAGGATCACGAGCGCGCCGGCGATGGCGATATAGCTCTTCGGGACGGCGTTTCCGAACACGTCGATCGTCTGCTGTGCGACCGGCGCCAGTTGCGTCCACGCCGCTGCGGGTATACCCATCGACGACGGGAGTTGTCGGGCGGCGGAATTAAGGCTTGTCATACCGGCCCTTTATATTATCGAGCGGTCGGGGCGGTTCCTGTCCGTCTCCCGCCCGAGTTCCCGCTCCGACCCCGGGATCGTCCACCGCGAACCGCCGGCCGCCCGTACCCCGTCACGACGCGCCCACCTCGGTCCGGACCAGCTGTGCGCCGGTCGGGCGGTGGATCAGGCGGACCACCGCGCGGTCGCCCGGTCGCACGTCGAGTTCGTGCTGTGCGATCCGGACGGAGGCGGTCTCGCCCGCGGCCCACCGACCGTCCGTGTGGGCAGCGTCCAGCGCCCCGTCGACGCCGGCGTAGGTCCGGTCGAACAGGTCCGCACCGCGGACATGCTCGTCGGTGAGCCGCCTGGTCGGGAACCCCGAGAGCCGCGCGCGGTCGCCCGTCCGCTCGAACCCGACGACGAGGGCCAGGTCCGCGACTGCGAGGGTGTCGCCGGCCTCGTGGACGAGCCGGAGCCGCTGGCCGTCCGGCCAGCCGTCGGTCGCCGACAGCTCCGCGTCGACGCGAGCCTGCGGGGCCGTCCCCGGGCGGGCGCCCTCGAACCCGACCGCCGCGGCGGCGACCGCGGCGAGCAGGACCGCCAGTCCGACCAGCAGGACGACGCCCACGACCGGGGTCGCGGCGCGGTCGCTACCGGGCGGCGGACGGTGCGGGGAGGCCGTCGGGTCGTCGGTCACGCGCCGGGCTGGTCGCCCGTTCGGATTTAAATATTCGGCCCCGGTTCCGTGCGGTCGCGGGGGCACCCGGCGTCCGCGCGATTCCGGACGCTAGAGGTGGTCGGTGCCGTCGCGGTCGACGACCGAGCACGCCGCCCCGTCGACGGCGAGTTCGGTCACGCCGCAGTTCGCGGGCGAGAACTCGGGGGCGAGCGCCGCCAGTTCCCGGCCGGTCACCGCCGCCAGCACGGCCCGGATCGGCCCGCCGTGGGTGACGACCGCCGCGGTCTCGCCCCCCTCCAGTTCCTCGACGAGCCGCTCCCAGCCCTCCAGGACGCGGGTCTCGAACGCCGACAGGGACTCGCCGCCCTCGACGGACCGCACCGCGAGCAGCGACCCCTCGCGGTGGTACTCGGGGTGGCGGGTCGCGATGGCGGTCCGGGTCAGCCCCTGGAGCTCGCCGAAGTCCCGCTCGCGCCAGGCCCGGGCCCGTTCTGGCTCGGCCGCGACGCCGGCCGCCCGGAGCAGCGACGCCGTCTCCAGCGTCCGCTTCAGGTCCGAGACCACGAGCCGGTCGAGGTCGTGGGCGTCGGCGAGGCGGTCGCCGACGGCGCGGGCCTGCTCGCGACCCGCCGCCGTGAGCGTCGCGTCGGCCCACCCCTGGATCCGGCCGTCGCGGTTCCACGTCGTCTCGCCGTGTCTGACCAGCAGCACCCGCCCGGTCATGGTCCCCGTCGGTCACCCCCGGTTCTCGTACCAGTCGAGGACCACGAGGACGAACTCGTAGGTGACGATCAACCCGACGGCGACGCCGGCGGCCTCGACCGTCGGGAGGTCGACGGCGTCGACCCGCTGGAGGAGCGCGGGGTCGGGGCTGCCGAGGTAGCCGACGAACAGCGACAGCGGCCAGACGCCGACCCGGGCCCGGGCGAGGTAGCCGTAGACACCCGAGCGGTCGCCGAACCGCCGGTCGACGTAGAGGACCGCCTCGTAGACGGCGATGAGGCCGAGACCGACGAGCAGCGGCGTCAACCGGGTGACGCCGAAGTCGGCGAGTGCCGACGTGACCGCGGGGGGTAGCTGCTCGTAGTAGCTCCCCGGCAGCGGCGCGGTCGAGACGAGGTAGCCGACGAGGGCGGCGCCGAGCCAGACGAACGGCCGGCGGGCGGCCAGGTCCTCGGCCGTGACCGCCGCCGCCTCGCCGGTCCAGTACAGCAGCAGCAGGGTGCCCTCGAAGAGGACGATCATCGTCGCGGCGACGAGGATGGGCGCCATCCCGGTCGGGTCCGGGGAGAAGAGGAAGGCGACCGTGGCGAACCCGCCCCAGAAGTAGATACGGCGGGCGGCCAGCCACCGGCGGGAGGTGACGCCCATCATCACCGCGAGCATGATGAGCAGGGGGATCTGGAAGACCAGGGCGAAGAAGCCGAGCATCATCACGATGAGGTTGAACGTCTCGGTGAGGCTGAACGTGACCTCGGCGGCCTGGGCGGTGTAGCCGGTGAAGTAGACGAACAGCGTCGGGAGGACGAGCAGGTACGCGAAGAGGATGCCGACCCCGGCGAGGACGAGGCTCGTCGGGACGGAGGCGAGGTAGTAGCGGCGTTCGCGGGGGTAGAGCCCGGGGCGCATGAACAGGTACGACTCGTAGACGGTCACGGGGAGGGCGACGACGAACCCGACCAGCGAGGCGACCTTCAGCCGGGCGAACATCAGCGCGAGCGGGTGGAACAGGTACGGACACGCCGCGTCGACGGAGGGCGCGGTCGTCGGGCAGACCTCCGGCGACCCCGACAGGAACGAGTACCAGAGGAAGTTGATGAGCCGGTCGGCGAAGGGGAAGGTGAGCCCGCTGACCAGCGCCATCGCGACGACGACCACGCCCAGCCGCCGGACCATCTCCTCGATGTGCTTGGCCAGCGGCATCTCCTGGTCGTCGGGGGCGCCGCCCAGTCCCTCGCCGGCGGGCGCGGCCGGCGCGCCCTCCGCCGGCCCGCCCGAGGACGGGTTCGCGTGGGGGTTGATGTCGCCGCCGAACTCCGTGGCGTCGCCGCCGTCGGCCGCGGCGCCCTCCTCGACGGTGTTGACCGGCGCCGCCTCCGTCGGGTCCGCCGACGGCGACCCCTCGTCGGCGTCCGCGTCTTCGGCGTTTCCGTCCGCGTCGTCGACCCACTCGCTGGGGTCGCCAGGGGCCTCGTCGTCGTCGACGCCGGGGCGGTCGATGCCGTCCGGAGTGACCCCCTCGGGATCGTCGGGGTCGCCCGAGTCGTCGGGGAGATTGTCCGGCGCCGGGGAGGGGTTGGCGTCGGGCCGGCGCTCGTCGGCAGAGTCGTCGGGGCCGCCCGGGATCGGTTCGTCGGGCGGTCCGTTCTCCTCGGGAGCGGTATCGGACCCGCGTTCGTCGTCGGGCGGACCGGCGGCTCCCTCCCCCGCGTCGTCGTCGCCGGACCGCTCGTCAGTCATTCGTGGCCGGGTTTGCGCTCCCCTATTGTAAGCCTTCTTTTCGCCCGCCCCGTCGACCGGGGCGAGCGGACCGCGCTCGGGCGCTCGGGCGGCCGTCCCGGCCCGCGCGGACTCCCGTGATGAATAGATTGATAACAGTCACTCGGTTACCACTCCCCGAGATGGCTGCCGCGATCGACGAGGACACGAAGCGGACCGTCGCACAGGGTCGCGCGACCCTCGGGTCCATGATCGGCAGCGCCCGCGAGGACCTCCAGAAAGCGTTCATGGTCTTCGTGATCGGCTTCATGGGGACGTTCTACGCACTGCGGCTCTACATCTGGGACCGGCTGAAGGCCGACCTGAACCCCCAGCTCGAACAGACCGGGGAGGGGGTCAGTATCGTCGCGACCACACCGTTCGACGTGATCCTGCTGCAGGCGAAGATCGGGATGGTCGTCGGGATCCTGATGGCGATCCCCGTCGTGATCTACTTCGGCCGGGACGCCCTGCGGGCGCGTGGCTGGTGGCCCGCCGAGGACATCCCCCGCTGGAAACTGGTCTTCCCGGCGGTGCTCTCGGTGGTCCTGTTCGCGGCCGGTATCGCCTACGCCTACTTCCTCTTTTTCCCGCTCATGCTGCAGTTCCTCGCGGGCAACGCTATCAAGGCCGGCTTCCAGCCCGCGTGGTCGATCGTCAAGTGGACGCAGTTCATCGTCTTCCTCGGCTTCTCGTTCGGGCTGGCCGCCCAGCTGCCGCTGGCGATGAGCTCGCTCGCCTACCTGCGCGTGGTGAGCTACGAGGCGATGCGCGACCGGTGGCGCTACGCCGTGCTGGCGATCTTCGTCTTCGGCGCTTTCTTCTCGCCGCCGGACCCGCTCACCCAGATCATGTGGGCGCTCCCGCTGTGTGGGCTCTACGGGTTCAGCCTCGCGCTCGCCCGCTTCGCAGAACTCCTGCGCCGGTCGACCGAGGAGGTCTCGGCCGGGATGGTCGCCCGCCGCTACTGGAACAAGCTCCTCGCCGTCGCCCTGCTGGCCGGCGGCGCCGGCTACCTCTTCGTCACCCGCTACGGCGTCCCCGTGATCAACGACCTCGTCACCTCGATATCGGACCGCGTCGGCCCCTTCCCGACGCTCACGAAGCTGACGGGCCTGGATACCCAGGTCGTCGCCGCGCTCGTCGGCGCGGGGCTGGCGCTGGTCGCGCTCGGCGCCGCCGTCTTCTACTTCTCCATCAGGGAACTCGACGCCGCGCGTGACCCGACGGAGCCGACCGGCTCGCCGACCGACATCGACCTGCTCTCGCTGTCGGCCGCGGCCATCCCCGCCGCACCCCCGGAGCGCTTCGAGGAGATGGACGAGGCCGAGGCGACCGAACTCGCCCGGGAGGCCATGGAAGAACAGGAGGACCCCGACAAGGCCCAGGCCATCCTCGACCGCTTCGACGAGGTCCAGGAGGCACAGGAGGCCCGCGCCGAGGCCGCGGAGGGCGGCGAGGGGGGCGACAGCGAAGCGGCCGCCGGTGACGGCGCGGCCGGCGACGAGGAGGAGGGTGGCGTCCTCACCTCGACGACGGCGGGCGTCGTCGACTCGTTCACCGAGGAGGAGACCAGCGAGGACGACATCGGCGGCTACTACTACGACATCGCCTTTATCCTGGAGAGTCTCACCTCCCGAGCCTTCCGCATCGTCGGCCTGTTCGGGGTCGTCATGGCCGCGACCTTCGCCTTCCTCTACCAGGGCGGGATCGGGCGGCTCCGGCAGATCTTCTTCGGGCGGATGCCCGAGGGCCAGATCGCCCAGGCCGACATCGTGACGCTGCACCCCGCGGAGGCGCTCATCTTCGAGATCAAGTTCGCGACGCTTCTGGGCCTGGTCGCGACGTTCCCGCTGATCCTCTACTACGCCTGGCCGCGGCTGAAAGAACGGGGGCTGGTCGGCGGCGACCGCCGGCTGCTCGGCCTGTGGGCGGTGACGCTGCTGGTCGGCATCGTCGGCGGGTCGGTCGTCGGCTTCCTCTACGTCGCGCCGGCGATCATCTCCTGGCTGGCCGCCGACGCCATCGAGTCGAGCATGGTCATCTACTACCGGATCAACAACTTCGGCTGGCTGGTCGTGCTCACGACCGTCGGCTTCGGCCTGCTCGTCGAGGTCCCCGTGACGATGTTCCTGTTCCACCGCGGCGGCCTGATCTCCTTCCAGACCATGTTCGACCGCTGGCGGACGGTCGTCATGGCCATCGTCGTCTTCGCCGCGTTCATCACCCCCTCCAGCCTGCTGACGATGCTCGTGTTCGCCATCCCCGTCGCCGTCGCCTACATGGTCGGCCTCGGCCTCCTGTGGGTGTACACTCTCGGCGGCCGCCGCACGCCCAGCCGCGAGGGCGAAGCCGCCGACTGAGGCGTGTGAGGGCTCGCGGGGACACCGGGCGCGCTCGCAGGTGTCGCCCGGACGGAAAGGGACTTGTCCGGGGTGTGCGTAACTCGCGGTATGAACACGCGACAGACCGCGGCCGAGGTCGTCGTGGTCGACTACGGGCTGGGGAACCTCCGCAGCGTCACGCGCGGGCTCGAACGCGCGGGCGCCGCGGTCGAACTCAGCGACGACCCGGCCGACTTCTCGGGCGCCGACGGGGTCGTCCTCCCGGGCGTCGGCGCCTTCTCCGAGGGCATGGACAACGCCGGCCCCTTCCGCGACGCCCTGGTCGAGCAGGCCGAGGCCGGCACCCCCCTGTTCGGCATCTGTCTCGGCATGCAGATGCTGCTCACGACCAGCGAAGAGGCCGAACGCGAGGGCCAGGGCGACGTGGAGGGGCTGGACCTGGTCCCGGGCCGCAACGTCCGCTTCCGGGGCGACCTGAAGGTGCCACACATGGGCTGGAACGAACTCGACGTGGCCCGCGACCACCCGCTCGTCGAGGGCGTCGACGGCGAGCACGCCTACTTCGTCCACTCCTACTACGCCGAGCCGGACGACCCCGAGGCGACCGTCGCCACCACAGACTACGGGACGGACTTCGCCTCCATCGTCGCCGACGAGCGCGGCACCGTCTTCGGCACCCAGTTCCACCCCGAGAAGTCCGGCGAGACCGGCCTGCGGATCCTGCGGAACTTCGTCGACATCTGCGTCGACGGCGTGTGAGGCGCGGGTCGTCGCGCCCGGTTCCCGGCCGCGCCGGACGGCCGCGACACGGCCGCATTGGCCGACCGCGACACGGCCGCCCGCCGCGGTGACTACTTGAGGGCAGCCGTCGTTCTTGGCATCCCGCTCGCGCTCGGCCTCGGCCTGCTCGTGTACCTCGTCTGGGCCGTCGGCGCGGCGGTCGCCTTCCTCGCGGTCGCCGAGCGCCTCGTCGACCGCGAGGGCGACGACTGGCTGAAACCGCCCCTCGTCGCCGCCGCGCTCAACGGCGGGCTCGTCCTCACCGACGTCGGCGGGATTCTCGCGTTCTGTGTCGGCGCCGCCGGGTTCGGCGCCGTCCTCGAAGACCGGCTCTGAGCGGTCACTGCCGGATCCGCGCGGTTCTCCCCGTCCCTAACGAGTAAGGTAGTATCTCCATTGAGAATCACGCCGTCGGTACTGGTATGTACGAGATAGAGGCGGACCCGCAGGCGAACCGACTGTACCTGAGCTTCACCGGCCGGCTGGACCGCGCGGAGATGGAGACCGCGGCCGACGAGACGGTCGAGACGGCCGAACGGCTGCGCGACGGGTTCGACATCGTCAACGACCTGGCCGGCTTCACGCCCCCGTCGCCCGAAGCCGCCAAGCCGATCAAGCGCGCCCAGGCGGAACTGAAGGAGATGGGCGTCGACCGCGTCGTCCGCGTCACCGACGAGGAGACGAGCCAGGTCGTCGTCAACGCCTTCGAGCGGCGCTCGCGGGACGTGGGCTACAGCGGCGAGACCGCCGACTCCGTCGCCGAGGCCGAGCGCAAACTCGACGAGACCGAGGTGGCGGGCTACGCGAGCGCGTAGTCGCGCGGGCCTACGACCGGTCCGTCGGGTCCCGGTTCTCGCCGCCCGTCGGGTCCCGCGTCTCCCCGTCGGGCACGGTGAGCGTCGCCCGCGTGCCGTCGCCGGTGTCGAACGCGAGGTCGCCGCCCAGCGCCGTCGCGCCCCAGTCGGCCAGCCACAGTCCCAGGCCCGACCCGTGTTCGAGCGCCGACTCCGCGCCGGCGGTCAGCACGTCGAGTTCGTGGTCGGGCACGCCCGGCCCGTCGTCGGCGACGGTGACCGCCACCGCGCCGTCGCGGGACGCCGCCGACAGCGTCACCGTCGGCGCCTCGCCGGCGTGCTCCAGCGCGTTCTCCAGCAGCGTCCCGACGACGACCTGCAGGACCGCCGGGTCGGTCGTGACCGTCGCGTCGGTCGCCTCGACGGTCACGGTCGCGCCGCCGGCCGTCTCGACCGTGTCGGACTCGCCGTCCACGTCGGCCGCGTCGGGGTCATCGCCCACGTCGGCCGTGTCCGGGTCATCGCCCACGTCGGCCGTGTCCGGGTCATCGCCCACGTCGGCCGTGTCCGGGTCATCGCCCACGTCGGCCGCGTCGTCGACGTGCTCGGCTCGCACGGTCGCCAGCAGGTCGGCCACGTCGACCCGTTCGGCGCGTGGCTCGCTGTCGAGGACCCGCTCGACGGTCCGGGCCTTCTCCCCGAGCGCGACCAGTTCGGTCGCCTTCGCCTCGGCGCGGGCGAGCATGTCGCCGACCGCCGGGTCGTCGACCTCTCTCGCGGCGGCCTCGGTGAACCCCTGGACGACCGTCATGTCGTTGCGGAGGTTGTGGCGCAACACCCGGTTGAGCACGTCGAGGCGCTGTTCGCGGCGCCGCTCGTCCGTCACGTCCTGGAAGACGACGGTGTAGCCGACGTGGGTGCCGCCAGCGTCGGAAAGCGGCGTCGTCGTCACCGTGAAGATCCGGCGGCGCCCGCCCGACTGGACCGTCACGGTCTCCATCTCGGTCACGTCGTCCGTCTCCCTCGTGTCGTCCGTCTCCCTCGTGTCGTCCGTCTCCGTCGCGTCGTCCGTCGCCGTCGCGTCGTCGGCCGCCGCCCGGTCGTCGGCCGCCGTCGCGTCGTCGGACGCCATCCGGTCGTCCGCGACCATCGACCCGTCGCCGTTCGTGCCGAGCAGCGCCGACAGCGGCCGGGTGAGCGCCGCCGACTTCCCGACGCCGAAGGCCGCCTCGGCGGCGCCGTTGAGCGTCACGACCCGGCCGCGTTCGTCGACGATCACCACCGGCGCGCCCAGGTCGTCGATGGCCGCCCGCTCGCCGACGCGGCGGGTCGCCGGGTGGAACTCGAACATGTCGCTGCCGACGAACGCGTAGGCGTCGAGCGCGACGTGCGGGAGGAAGGCGACGGTCACGAAGTTGACCGCCCCGACCGGGCCGACGCCGTGGAGCCAGGCCAGCACCGCCGCGACCGGCGGGAACGTCGACAGCCCCACCGCGACGGCCTCCCGCCGGTACAGCGGCCCGTAGCTGACGACCGTGTCGAACAGCAGCAGGCTCCCGACCGTGATCAGCAACACGCCCGCCGTCGCCGCCAGCAGCGCCCACAGCCGCAACTCGTAGCTCGCGCCCGCGACGCCCAGAACCCGCACCACCTCGAAGTCCGTCCACGCCAGCCCGTGGACCGGGTTGGTCGCCCCGAGCAGCCCGACCAGTCCGGGAAAGACGGCGAACCCCCACCACGCGCGGTCGACGACGCCCCCGCGACCGGTGTACGCCAGCGCGAACGCCAGGAAGTACACGCCCGTCCCGGCCATCGCCGCCCACGACACCACCTCCAGCGCCCACCGTATCGGCTCGGCGAACGTCGCCAGCGCGACCCCGTAGGCGAGGCTCCAGGTCGCCTGCGCCCCCAGGCTCGCCAGGAACCAGCCCGCCCCGGGTTTGCCCCGGTAGCGCCACAGGTAGCGGATCAACAGCAGCGTCCCGCCCGCGGCCAGCAACGAGGCCGCCACCGGCCACGACGGGAGTACCATGGGCTATCCAGCGAGTACAGCCACTTCGGGATTTGGGTCCCGGGGCCCGAGTCTGTCCGGTTCGGCGTACGGATTGGCCGGGTGTTTCGGGTCGAGTTTGGCTCGTCGGTGGTCGAACGTGGTTGCATTCGACGGAGAGTGATGAGATCCCTCGCCGCGCTCGCTCTGAAACGCCTCGACCGCACTCGACAGCAAGCGATGAAAGCCCTCGCCGCGCTCGCTCTGAAACGCCTCGACCGCACTCGACAGCAAGCGATGAAAGCCCTCGCCGCGCTCGCGGTCGCTGAGCGACATATCCGCGCTCTCCGCACCGCCCGCGCGGATAGGGGTCGCTCAGGCGACTATCGGCGCGAGCGCGCCTCGCCCTTTCAGTCCACCAGGAACAGCACAGCACGGCACCGCAGACGGCCACGAGCCTCCCCAGCCGATTCGCTCCTGCCGTCGCTCATCCCTCGCGCGATGCTGTCGCGAGACGAGACTCGCGACAGCGCACGCCGACCGCACCGCGACTCCGTCCTCGAGTGCGCTCTCGGGGACTGGACCGAACGTACTTGCGGCACGGTCACGTACCACACGGTATGCCCCGGATCGGACTGACGGGGGACGTGATGCTGGGGCGGCTGGTCGACGAGCGCTACGGCCAGCCGGGCGTCGCGGCGGCGAAAGTGTGGGGAGACCTGCACGAGCGGCTCCGCGCGCTCGACGGCCTGCTGGTCAACCTCGAGTGCGCCGTCTCGACGCGCGGGCGGAAGTGGACTCGAACCGAGAGACCGTTCCACTTCCGGGCGACACCGGACTGGGCGACCGACGCGCTCGACGCCGGGGGGGTCGACTTCGCCTGCCTGGCGAACAACCACCTCCTCGACTTCGAGGCGCCCGCGCTGCTCGACACGCTCGACCACCTCGACGCGGTCGGCATCGCCCACGCCGGCGCGGGTGCGACGCTGGCCGAGGCGCGGGCACCGGCGCTCGTCGAGGTCGGCGGGCTCGACATCGCCGTGATCGCCGCGACGGACAACACGCCGGAGTACGCCGCCGGCCCGGACAGCCCGGGCGTCGTCCACCTGGACTTCGACCCCGACGACGAGGCGACGCGCGAGGCCGTCGCGTCGATGGTCGCCGACGCCCGGGCGCTGGACCCCGACCTCGTGGTCGCGTCGGTCCACGGCGGGCCGAACATGGAGACCGAACCCGACGAGGCCCTGCGGGCGTTCCACCGGTGGCTCGCCGGGCGGGTCGACCTCGTCCACGGTCACAGCGCCCACGTCGTCCAGGGGGTCGAGGTGGTCGACGGCACGCCGGTCCTCCACGACTGCGGCGACTTCGTCGACGACTACCGCGTCGACCCCGAGTTGCACAACGACCGCGGGTTCCTGTTCGTCGCCGACGCGGACGAGTCGGGCGTCACTTCCCTGCGGCTCGAACCCGTCGAGATCCGCGACCGTGCGGTCTACGCGGCCGAGGACGGGGCCGCCGAGTGGGTCCGCGAGCGGACCCGCGAGCGCTCGGCCGCCTTCGGGACGACCGTCGAGCGCGACGGCGAGGCGCTGCGGGTGCCCGTGGAGTAGCACCGAGCGGGAACGCGTCGCTGGTCTCCATCGTCCGGGGGCGCGGACAATCGGCCCTCTTTTGGTCGCCGGGCGTTCAGGTTCCTCCAATGAGCGCACACCTGGCCCTCGACGAGTCCGAGCCCACCGTCGCCGACGACGGCGTCTGGCTCACCTGCATCGAGTGCGGCGAGACCTTCGCCCCCTTCGAGGCGGTCCGCTACACCTGCGACGACTGCGACGGCCTGCTGGAGGTCCGCTATGCCGACCTCCCGAGCTGGGAGGACTTCGGCGCCGGCGGCTCGCCCGAGAGCGGTCCCTACGGCGTGTGGCGCTATTCGGCCGCGCTCCCGTTCGAGGAGGGCGTCTCGCTGCCCGAGGGCGGCACCCCCCTCCACTACGTCCCCCGCATCGAGGAAGAGGTCGGCGTCAACACCCTCCGGGTCAAACACGAGGGGATGAACCCGACGGGGAGCTTCAAGGACCGCGGGATGACCGTCGGCGTCCGCGTCGCGAAGGAGGTCGGCGTCGACCGCCTGGCCTGCGCCTCCACCGGCAACACCAGCGCCGCGCTCGCCGCGTACGGCGCCCGCGGCGGGATGGAGACGCTGGTCCTGCTGCCCGCCGGCAAGGTCGCCGCCGGCAAGGTCGCCCAGGCCAGCCTCCACGGCGCCCGGATCCTCGAAGTCGACGGTAACTTCGACTCCTGTCTCGACATCGTCCAGGACCTCGCCAGCCGCGGCGAGGCGTACCTCCTCAACTCGCTCAACCCGTTCCGCCTGGAGGGCCAGAAGACCATCGGGCTGGAGATCATGGAGCGGTTCCACGCCGACGAGGGCCGGTACCCCGACCGGATCGTCCTGCCGGTCGGCAACGCCGGCAACACCGCGGCGCTGTACAAGTGCTTCCGCGAACTCCGCAAGGCCGGCGCCATCGACGAGGACGACGTGCCGAAACTCACCGGCGTCCAGGCCGAACACTCCGCGCCGATGGTCGAGGCCATCGAGGAGGGCAACGACGAGGTCCGCCGCTGGGAGGACGTCGAGACCCGCGCGACCGCCATCCGCATCGGCAACCCCGTCAACGCCCCGAAGGCGCTGCCGGGCATCCGCGAGACGGGCGGCACCGCCGTCGCCGTCTCCGACGAGGCGATCACGGCGGCCCAGCGCTCGCTCGCCGAGGAGGGCGTCGGCGTCGAACCGGCCTCCGCGGCTTCGGTCGCCGGCCTCCGCAAGCTCCGCGACGAGGGGGAGATCGACGCCGACGAGGACGTGGTCTGCCTGACGACCGGCCACCTGCTCAAAGACCCCGACGCCGCCTACGAGGCCGGCGGCGACCCCGAGCCCGTCCCCAACGACACCGAGGCGGTTCTCGACCACCTCGCCGAGTAGGCCCGGGATTTCCGACCGGGCGCCGTTCCTGCGCGGCGGGTACACACGACCGGTGGCCTCTTGGCCGTCGAGTCCCGACTCGTCGGTGATGGCGCACCTCGAACTGTACGAACTCGACGGCTGTCCCTACTGCGCGAAGGTCAAGAAGAAACTCGACGAGCTCGACCTCGACTACGAGTCGCACATGGTCCCTCGCTCGCACTCCGAGCGGACCGAGGTCGAGGAAGTCAGCGGCCAGACCGGCGTCCCCGTCCTCGTCGACCCCGACAACGGCGTCGAGGGGATGCCCGAGAGCGACGACATCGTCGAGTACCTCGAAGCGGAGTACGGTAGCTAACGCGACTTTCGGCGATTTTCCGCCGGTGCGCCGCTACGGGTAGTCGACGGGCTGCCCGTCGAGGCCGTCGAAGCCGTGCCGTTCGGGCCTCTCGGGGCCGCCGGCGTCACGGGGCCGGTCTCGGCGGCCGCCTCCGTCCGGCGAACGCCTCGGTGGCTCTCCGTCCGCGACCGGACGCCCACTCCGTCCGCGACCGGACGCCCACTCCGTCCGCGACCGGACGCCCACTCCGTCCGCGACCGGACGCCCACCGCACTTCGCCCGGTATCGTACCGGGGATCCGTCGATACCCACCGGGAAACGTCCGTTCAGGGACTGTCGGCCGACGGGCGGCGTTCCGCCGTCGGTTCGGTTCCGTCGTCGAGGCAACTGCCTCCGGAACACGGACGCGCGACCAACAGAGTCATACGTGTCTGTTCGGGAGTGTGGGGTGTCAGAGCCGCGTCCCGAGTCTCACACAGCTGGTCCACCTATGTCTTCAGTAATCGGGATCGTCGTTGTCGCGCTCGTCGCATCGCTTTTCATGTCGTTCACCGTCGGGGCGAACAGCAACTCCGCCCCGATCGCACCGGCCGTCGGGGCGAACGCGCTGTCCACCCTTCGAGGAGCGTTGCTGGTCGGGATCGTCGCGGCTCTCGGGGCCGTCGCACAGGGTGGCAGCATCTCGGAGACCATCGGCCACGGGCTGGTGACCGGCGTGACGATAACCCCGCTGGCCGCCACTGCGACGCTGCTCACAGCGGCCACTCTCATCACGATCGGTAACTCCCGCGGCTACCCTATCCCGTCGGCGTTCACGGTCACCGGCGCAGCGATCGGCGCGGGCGCCGCTCTCGGCGGCGGCTTCGCAGTCGTGACCTACGCCAAGATCCTCGGGTTCTGGTTCGCGATCCCGGTCGTCGAGGGCGTGCTCGCCTACGGCCTGGCGTGGCTGTTACTGGACGATACGGTCCCGGATACGCTGAGCATCCCGGCCCTCGCCGGCGGTGTCGGCTACGCACTGGCCAACATCCAGCTGTCGTTCCTCCCGGCACCCCGGAGCGACCGGGGGTCGCTCGCGGGCGTCATCACCCGCCAGCTCGGCGTCGCGTCGCGGGCGGGGACCGGCGAGACCGGAGTCGTCCTCGTCGGGGGGGCGATCGGTCTCCTCGCGGTCGCAGTCGTCTACTGGCAGCTCCGGCGCGACGTCACGACCGGGATCAACCGGATGCTGGTCGCGCTCGCCCTCGTCGTCGTGTTCACCAGCGGCGGCTCACAGGTCGGGCTCGCGACCGGGCCGCTTGAGTCCGTCTTCGAATCGTCGCTCGGGCTCCCCTCGCTGTACCTGCTCGGGCTCGGGGGGGTCGGCATCCTCCTCGGCGGCTGGTTCCGGTCGCCGCGCCTCATCCAGGCGGTGGCCCGCGAGTACGCCGCACTCGGCCCCAGGCGGTCGATAGCCGCGTTCATCCCCGCGTTTCTCGTCGCGCAGGCCGCGATCGCGCTCGGCTACCCGATCTCGTTCAACAAGGTGATGATCTCCAGTATCGTCGGCGCCGGACTGGTCGGCGGGTCGTCGAACTCCGACGGGGTGTCTACCACGAAGACGGGGTACACGGTCGGGGCGTGGGTCGCCTCGATGGTCGGCGGCGGCGCGATCAGCTTCGCACTCTACCACGTGCTCGCCAGCCTGCCGGGGCTCGGGTAGTCAGCCGTTCTGGAGCGTGACGAGGTCTTCGACCGCCGCGCTTCGCTCCATCTCCGCCCACGTCTCGAAATCGGTCGTCCGCGCCACGAACGCGTCGCGTTCGTCGGCCGAGAGCCGCTGGACGCCCGCGACCGTATCGTCGTCGCTCGGACAGGCCGCACAGAACCCGTCCACCGAGTCGAACTCCGTGTTGCGACGGATGAACGCGTCCGAGGCGACCCGCTCGCGGGAACGGGACACCCACGTTTCCAGCGTGAGCGCCCGCTGGATCGCCGTCGTGAATCTGCCGTGTAGCGAGCCGTGGGTCTTGACCCCAGAGCCAAGAACCATGCGTCCCGCTCGCGTCTCGAGGCACCTAAGTCCGGCGGCGGGACAGCTTCGATACCACCCTACACGTAGCGAGCGGAAACCCACCCGTTCAGGGGCGAGAGGATGTCAAACGCGTTGCAGTGGCGGGACCCGTCGCGCACTGCAGTCCCGACGGACCGCCACTGTCGGGATCCGACTCCGGGTCGGCCCCGCTCGGTCGGCCGGACTGGACGGTCCCTGCCGACGTACGACGATCACCGCCTACAGCCCGCTCCGGAGCCGCTCGGGCGAGGACGCACTTCAGCGCGGCGAGGGGCGCGCGGACCGCGACGACGGCGAGCGCGACCGCACCGCTGGGGGGCGGGACTGCACCGTCACTGCTGACACCCGACTGGAGGCCCCACACCAGGTCACGGGACTGTACCGTCAGGCTGTCAGAACCCCGTCAGCGAGGAACTTCTCGACCGGGACCCGGTCAGGCGTCGGGCTCGGGGTCGAACACCTCGGGGTTCTCCTCGCCCTCGACGCCGACCACCGCCAGCGCGCCCTTGCGGGCGACCCGCGAGAGGGCGTGGTCGACGAGCTTGATCGGGCCGGGCACCGGGAACTGCATCGTGGCGATGGCGGTGCTGCCCGGCTGGACGGGCGTGGTCTGGATGTTCCGCTGTGGTCGGCCGCCCAGGCCACCCTGAGGGTAGACCTCGTCCCAGACGCTCCCGATTGGGTGGAAGGAACTGGCGAGGTTCGGGCCGCCGACGCAGTAGTACACCCGCGCCGTCTCGCCCGTCCCGGCGGCCATCGCGCCGTAGTTGTCCGGCGTGATGGCGTACTTCTCGCCGTTGATCAGCACGTAGGTGGGTTCCTCGCGGGCCATCGCGCCCATGTCGAAGGTGTGGTGGCCCTCCTGGCCGGCCTCGCCGTCGGTGTACACCTCGTGCTGGCCGAGGTAAAACTCCCGGTCGACCTCGGGCAGGCCCTCCTCGGCCTCGACGAGGATGATGCCGAACATCCCCGCGGAGATGTGGTAGTCCATGTTGGCGACGGCGCAGTGGTAGATGAAGGCACCTGGGTAGGTGACCGTGAACCGGATCCGCTCGGTCTCGCCCGGCCCGACCGTGGTCGCCTCGGCGCCGCCGCCCGGGCCCCGCACCGCGTGCAGGTCGATGTTGTGGGGCATCCGGTTGCCCTCGGCGCTGTGGAGCGTCAGGTCGACGGTGTCGCCGACGCGGGCGCGGATCATCGGCCCCGGGATCTGCCCGTCGAAGGTCATGTACTCGAAGGTGACGCCCGGTTCGATCTCGGCGGTCACCTCCCGGGTGGTGAGCTCGGCCTCGACCGTGGCGGACTCCTCGCGGTCGATGGGGTCGGGGACCGCCGTCGGGTCGGCGGCGACCCGGTCGACCGTCGGCTCCTTCGGGGCGTCCAGCGACCGCGGCTCGCTGTCGACCTCCGTGACGGTGACCCTGTCGTCGGGGATCTCGCCGGCACAGCCGGCGACGGCGGCCGCACTCGCCGCGGCGCCGGTCTTCAGGAACGTTCGGCGGGTGGATTTGCGGGTCATGGCCGGTTCACATGCGGATGTGGGTGGACCGCACGGATAAGGCGGCCGCGGGTTCCCGCCCCGAGGGGGGCGGACCGAACACGTTCGCCGGCACCCGCCGGAGTTCTCAGTCTCCGGGAACCCCCGAGGGGGGTTATTTGAGGAACGCGGCAACGGTCGTGTATGAGCACGGACGACGGTATCGACGAGGGGCGGCGGACGGTCATGAAGACCCTCGCTATCGGGGCGACGGTCGGCGGGCTGGGCGCGGCCGGCGCGCGGCCGGCGGCCGCCCAGTCGACGGATCTCACCGACTGGTTCTCGAACGTGAGCAACGCCGACGGGGTCGTCGACGAGACCGGCGAGAGCGAGGTCACCGTCGAGGTGGGCGTCCAGGGCAACAACGGCGCCTTCGCGTTCGGGCCCGCGGCCGTGCGCGTCGACCCCGGGACGAAAGTCGTCTGGAAGTGGACCGGCGAGGGCACGCCCCACAACGTCGTCGCCGAGGACGGCAGCTACGAGAGCGAGATGATCTCGGAAGCGGGCGCCACGTTCAGCCACACCTTCGAGAGCGAGGGCGTCAGCAAGTACGCCTGTGTCCCGCACAAGGCGATGGGGATGAAGGGGGCCGTCATCGTCGGCGACACCGACGTGACCGTCGCCTCGGGGAGTTCGACCGCGACCGCGTCCGGCGGGAGCGGCGCCGGCAACGAGACGAGCGGGTCCGGCAGCGGGAGCGGATCCGGCGGGGGCGGCGAGTTCACCGAACCCGACTACGACGGGTGGTTCGAGGGGGTCGGCAACTACGACGGCACGGTCGATATGACCGGTCAGGACGAGGTGACCATCGAGGTGGGCGTCGAGGGCAACAGCGGCCCGTTCGGGTTCGGGCCGGCGGCTGTCCGGGTCGACCCCGGGACGACGGTCGTCTGGGAGTGGACCGGCAAGGGTGGCCAGCACAACGTCGTCGGGGAAACCCACGACTTCCAGAGCCCGATGCAGGGGTCGGCGGGTGACACCTACGCGCTCGAACTCGACGGCGAGGGGGTCGTGAAGTACTACTGTTCGCCCCACGAGGCCGCCGGGATGAAAGGCGCCGTCGTGGTCGGCAACCCCGCGGGCGCGTCCGGCAGCGGCGCCGGGATCGACCTCTTCGAGACCTCGCTGTGGGGGCTGGCCGGCGCCATCGTCGCCGCGCCGTTCGTCGCCAGCCAGGTCGTGGCGAACAGGCGCAAGGACGACGACGACGACCGCCGTCGCGGCCCCCGCCAGCCCGCGGACTGACCGTCGGTTCCGGGTTCGAAGCACGGTTGCGGTCACCTTCTCGACCGCGGACGCCCGTTCAGAACTCCACGTCGCCGGGGCCGTCCATCGCATCGCCGAGCGTCTCCCGTTTGTCCACGTCGTCGACAGACAGCGCCCCCTCGACGGCCTCCATCGCCCCCTCGATCGGGTCGTGGGTCTCGACGAAGGCGGCGAGGGCGAACTCCCCGTCCGACACCCCGGCGAGTTCGACGGCCTCGGTCCGGGGTAGCTCGCCGGCCAGCCAGTCGGCGACGACCTCCCGGCCCATCGGGCCGACGGGCGAGACGTGCTCGCCGAACAGGTGCAGCGCCTTCGCGCCGTCGGTGGGCGGGATGCCGGCGACCCGGGCGGCGGCCCCGACGGACTTGCCGGCAGCGTAGGCGTCGACCAGCGTCGCGGCCTCGGCGGGCGAACAGGGCAGCTCCCCCGCGAAGGGTTCGAGCCGCTCGGCCAGCGGGTCGTCCGTGCGGTCGACGGTCGCGACGCCCCCCTCGCGCTGCTCGTCGACGACCTCGACCCCCGCGGCGATCTCGTCCAGCCCCATTGCCGCCGGCTTCTTCCCGCTCCGGTTTAATGGTTGGGGAGCGAACACGACGGCCGGGTCGGTCGCGCGTCTGACGGCCTTTCTTGTCGCCGGCGGCCCCTATCGACCGGATATGCACGACATTCCCGGCGGGAGCTGCGGCTGCTCGGAGCGCTACGGCGGCGACGCGGACGGACACGACCACGATCACGGCGACAGCGGCTCGACGACGGACGCGGAGAGCGGGTCGGCATCGGACGACGACACCTGCGACGACTGCGGCGCGGCCTACGAGTGGCGGCTGGACCTCGACGGCGTCCAGCACTACGACTGTCCGAACTGCGACGCCTAGCTCGTCCGGGCACGACTCTCCGGCGACGGGGGATACTTGTGAGTGGCCGCGGGGAGGGCGTACATGGCTGACTCACTGCGGTACGGGATCGTCGGCTGCGCCGGCATCGGCAACACCCACGCCGAGGCGGTCGCGGCGGTCGACGGCGCGGAACTCGTCGCCTGTGCGGATCTGGACCGCGAGGCGGCCGAGGAGTTCGCCGCCGACCACGGGGTTCCCGAGACGTTCGAGGACCCCGCGCGGATGGTCGAAGATGCCGAGGTCGACGCCGCGAGCGTCTGCACGCCGAGCGGCACCCACGCCGACGTGACGACCGACCTCGCCGGGGCGGGCGCGGGCGTCCTCTGCGAGAAGCCGCTGGACGTGACCGCCGAGCGCGTCGACCGGATGGTCGCGGCCTGCGAGGCTGCCGGCGTGCCGCTGGCCGGCGTCTTCCAGCGGCGCTTCGACCCGGCGGTCCGCCGCGCGAAGCGCGCGGTCGAGGACGGGGAGATCGGCCGGGCCGTGCTGGCCGAGACGCAACTGGAGTGGTTCCGGCCCCAGGCCTACTACGACTCGGCGGGGTGGCGCGGCACCCGCGGGATGGACGGCGGCGCGTTCATGAACCAGGGGATCCACGCGCTGGACGCCCTGCAGTGGGTCATGGGCGGCGTCGAGTCCGTGCAGGCCGAGGCGGACGCGCTCGCCCGCGACCTGGAGTGCGAGGACACCGGCGCCATGGTCCTGCGCTTCGAGAGCGGCGCCGTCGGCACCGTCGCGGTCACGACGGCGACCAAGGGCGGCACCGACCGCACCGAGATCAACGGGACCGAGGGGTCGCTCGGGCTCGGCGACGGGAACGTCGAACTCCGCCTCGGCACCGGCGAGGCGTCGCTGTGGGGCGCCGAGACCGAGACACGGAGCGTCGAGGGCGACCCCCACGACGCCGGCGCCGGCCACGAGGGCGTCGTCCACGACTTCGTCGATGCCGTCCGCGAGGGCCGCGACCCCGAGGTCCCCGCCCGCGAGGCGCGCGCGGCCGTCGACATCGTCCTCGCCGCCTATCGCTCCGCCGAAACCGGCGAGCGCGTCCACCTGGACGAGGTTCGGGACGTGTGATCCGTTCCTGATTATGATGCGCATTGACAACTGAATTTACACATTTGTCCATCTGATAAGATCGAAGATGTTAGCGGCCGACTTATCCGATTTATCGCGTCTGATACTCGGGGGAGTGGATTCATGAGGGAGAATCGGAATCGTCTGCACATGCCGCGCCAGGTCGCAGCGGACACAGAGAAGTACACGATCGAGATCGACGAGGACATCGACGCGATAATCCACACGTGGAACGAATTCGTGGCCGGTCAGGAGTTCCGCGAGGGCTGTCACGAGCTCCTGGACATCATCGAGCGCAACGACAAGTCGAAACTCCTCGTCGATACGAGCGGGATCCAGGCTCACGACGACGCGGACAAGGAGTGGCTCGAAGAGGAGTGGATCCCCCAAACCATCGAGGCTGGCATCGACTACAGCGTCTCGGTCACCGGCGACAGCGTCATCTCGGAGATGGAGATGGAGGAGTTCGTCGACCAGACCCAACACCTCGACTACACGTTCGTGATGGCCGGCAGCAGAGACGAAGCCCGCGAGTGGCTCGACGAACAGTAGCCGCGACTCGCCGGTCCCACCACTGACCGGCGGGCCGCCCCGACGGTTCCGGCCCGCCGACGCAACCACCTATCGGTAAGGCGGCTCTTTCTACTCGTTACAAGTTCCCCGCCTAGAGAGGGGTTCCGTGGCCCGAGGGAGTGCGTTGACTCGCTCGATATCACTATCATAGTACGTATGACTATCGTAGCCGTGGTCTTGGGTGCGTGAGTGGAGTTCAGTTTCGTAGCGATTCCATCAGACTCGATATATATCCCGAACCTCTCCTGAGTTCTTCGTCTTGGGGCTTGGGTGATGGTGGGTGACCAACCTGGGTCTCGAACTATCATGGACTCGATATACTTCCGAGAACTGAGTTACGGGGTATCCCATCGCAGATCGTTACTGGTGACGCCAGCCAATCTGGCAGTATTGGTCGTAACGGAGTACAACCCCCACGAAACTGCAGTACGTGGCGAAGCCAGCAGTTTGAATGCGGTCTTCCCGGATATACAAGGAAGTCACTTTACCGTAGTATAGTGTGGGTCTGTGCCTGATCGCGTCTAGATGACCCGAAATGCGGGGTTAACTTGCCTGGCGGACACCCGGAGGGGCTGAGCCCCGTGAAATCCCGCGCAAGAGGGAGCCTGCGACCGGCTCAATGGCAGAAGTATACGCTGTATGAGATATCGAACACTTAGCAGTAGAGAGGCTCTATTGCTAACTATTTTTGATTCCAGATATGGAGTGAAACGTGGATTTGACAGGCTGCGTTGAATCGCCAGATGGCGTCGGAGTAGTCCGCTAAATCAAAGGAGTTGAAGCGGGAGACTCCGGTTGTCCATGACCCAAATCTCCCGCTTCATTGGGGAAGTTGTCCCGGTT